>JAYTBF010000154.1:0-4526 GCA_043737175.1 Burkholderiales bacterium | reverse complement strand
TTTGATTTCGATTTACCTTTTTGGCTCAAAAAGAAACCCTTTGATAGTGGTTTGGGTGGTGCAAGAGGATACGGGTGTCTGCGAGTGCACATGACAATCCGGCGCATCGGCAGACAATTCGACCGATCAGGACCATCTTAAAAATTTCCAATTGCAAACACCATGGTCCATTACGCACGATTGAGTGATGACACGACACTTTTATAGTCAGTTGTATGTGATTGTTATCGTGGTTGTTATCAAAAATTTGCCGTCCAAAGTGCAGCTTAGAGACATGCTGTCCACCCGTCAAGTTTCTACTGATAATTTTTAGTGAAAAGGCGCATTCGCCCCGCAATCAGGGGATAGTGCGCGAAATCACCGATATTTTTCATGATTTTGGTCAATCGCGTCTGTTGCGCAACGCACAGAGTTTGTGGGGACGGCAATATCGGCTCGAATAAATGTTCGCATTGTTTCCTCGGCCTCCATCTCCGTGCAGTGTGATCCGTGTGTGTCCACCTTCAAGAGCCGGTAAAATGACGTGATGCGTGCCACCATTCAAGCCTTGCCGGAACTGTTGATCAACCAAATTGCCGCCGGCGAGGTGGTCGAAAGGCCCGCGTCCGCACTCAAAGAATTATTGGAAAACAGCCTTGACGCGGGCGCGACTGAAATTCAGATTGATTTGGTCGAGGGTGGCATTAAACGCATTCGCGTTGCCGATAACGGCAGCGGCATTCCTGCCAATGAAATGCAATTTGCAGTGCAGCGACATGCCACCTCGAAAATTCGCAATCTGGATGATTTGGAGCGGGTAGCCACGTTGGGGTTTCGTGGTGAGGCGCTGGCCAGTTTGGGCGCCATTTCACGTCTGACGCTGACGTCGCGATTTTCGGATGGTCAGACGTCGGCAGCACATGCACATTGTCTGCAGGTTTTGGGAGGCGCAATTGCCACCGTCGAGGCGGCGGCGTTGGCGCGCGGAACGGTGATTGACGCGGAAGATTTATTTTTTAATACACCGGCGCGCCGTAAATTTCTAAAAACAGAGGGCACCGAATTTGGTCACGCCGAAGACGCGGCTGTTCGTATTGCCATCGCTTTTCCGCAGGTGGCGATTTCACTTTCGCATAATGGACGGCGGGTCTGGTCTTACCCGACGCAAGCAGCGGCCGAGCGGGTCATGGCCATCTTGGGCGATGAATTTGCCGGCTCGTCGATGGCCATTGGTGAACAACATGCCGCGTTTGCGTTGCATGGGTTTATCGCGCTGCCACGTTATTCTCGCGCCGGGCGCGATCAACAGTTTTGTTTTGTCAACGGCCGTTTTGTGCGCGATAAATTATTGCAGCATGCGATTCGGCAGGCCTATGCCGATGTATTGCATCATGGACGTCAACCGGCGTTTGCCTTGTTTCTTTCGATCAATCCGGAGTTGGTGGATGTGAATGTGCATCCGGCCAAAGCCGAGGTCCGCTTTCGCGACGGTCGTGCCGTCCATCAATTTGTGTTTCATGCATTAAACAAGGCGTTATCGGCCTCTGCCGTCGACGTTTCCGCACCAACCGCCGATCCGGGCCGATATGTGTCGGCGCCGCCTGCAGCCGTGTTGCAGGGAACAAATTGGCCGCGTGCGGTGCAAACGCAAATTGGAGCAGGTGCAGGCGATTCTGTATTTCGCGCTCAGCAGTCCAGCCGCTTTTATGAGGTGCTGAGAGGGGCGGCCGATGCGGATAGTAACAACGCAGCGACATTTCCGCCGGCATCAACCGTGGCAGCCATCGCGTTGGCGCGTGAAGACGGCGGCGTGCCGCCGCTGGGATTTGCTTTGGGCCAGTTGCACGGAATTTATGTGCTGGCACAAAATTTGCAAGGGCTGGTGTTGGTGGATATGCACGCTGCGCACGAACGCATTTTGTATGAACAATTTAAACAGGCCAACAACGTCAATGATGTGGCTACCCAGCCGTTGCTGACACCGATTGCGTTTGCGATTGCGCCGCGAGCGCGCGAAATTCTTGAAGACAATCGTTTGTTATTGACCGAGTTGGGATTTGATTTTGCAGATTTAAGTCCGAATGAAATCGCCATTCGCGCGGTGCCGGCATTGATGGAGCGGCGTGAGCCGCACGATTTACTGCGCGAATTACTCGACGATCTGGCTATGCATGGCGGCGCACGGGCAATGGAAGAGCGACGCGACGAAATTCTTTCCACCATGGCGTGCCATGCCGCAGTGCGGGCAAACCGCCAATTAACGTTGCCGGAAATGAATGCGTTGCTACGGCAGATGGAAGAAACCGAACGCAGCGGACAATGTAATCATGGTCGGCCGACTTGGTACCAGTTTGAATTGTCGGATCTGGATAAATTATTTATGCGCGGCCGATGAAATCGGTTGTTTTCCTGCTGGGGCCGACCGCCACCGGAAAAACGGCCTTGGCCTGTGCGCTGCGTGCGAATTTTCCATTCGACATTGTCAGTGTGGATTCCGCACTGGTTTATCGCGATATGAATATTGGGACGGCCAAACCGGATGCGGCGACCTTGGCACAACACCCGCACCACTTGATCAATTTAATCAACCCGGATCAGGTTTATTCCGTGGCCGATTTTCGGCGGGATGCCCTGGCTGCGATCACAAAAATTCACGCCAATGGACGCACACCACTGCTGGTCGGAGGCACCATGATGTACGTGAAGGCGCTCATTGAGGGATTGAGTGTAATGCCTCCGGCAAATGCGGCCATTCGTCAGCACATTGCTGACCAGGCGGCACAGCTTGGCTGGCCGGCGATGCATGCCGAACTGTCCAAAGTCGATGCTATTTCTGCCGCGCGTTTGTCGCCCAATGACAGTCAGCGCATTCAACGTGCGTTGGAAGTATTTGCCATCAGTGGCACACCCCTGTCGGAATTACAAACCCGCGACGCACCGAAAAGTCCACATCAGCCGGTATTCCCGTTTGTATCGACCCTATTGGCGTTGTTGCCGTCTGACCGTGCAGAGCTTCACCAGCGTATTGAGCACCGCTTTGACGCAATGATCGAGAGCGGATTGGTCAATGAGGTGAAATTGTTGCGGGAAAAATACCGATTGAACATCGATATGCCATCCATGCGCTGTGTTGGTTATCGACAGGTGTGGAATTTTTTGGACGGAAACATCGATGCAGCAGTCATGCGTGCCGAAGGCATTGCCGCCACCCGTCAGCTTGCCAAGCGCCAAATGACCTGGTTGCGTGGCATGGAGCGGGTCGAATCATTTGACTGCTTGGCCGCAGATGTAGGTAGCCAATTAGTCCATCACTTAGAAAAAATTCCGCTATAGGAGGGAATATCGCTTCGATCGTTTGGCGGTCGTTTCCGGGCCGCGCAAGTCTGCGGAAAAACTCTATTCGCCCGTAAGTGACGTTGTTGGTGTGGTTTTTTCAACCTGCGCCGCCAATTCACCATCGTGAAAACGAACGGCGATCTGATCACCACACCGGACGTTTTGGATACTACTGATGACGCCTTTGCCGCCGATGTTGACGATCGCGTAACCGCGGCTGAGAACCTGCAATGGGCTCAGTAACGCAAGTGCATGGTGGTAGCGCTGTGCCAATTGGCGATGTTGATCAAGGGTGCCGACCATGGCGCGGCGTAGCGCCTGTCCGATTGTCATATGCGTCTGCCGATGTTGCCGCACATTCGGTGTGAGTTGACGCAGCTGGTGGGCCACTTGCAGCAAACCAAGCCGGCACTGTTGCCTTTGTGTTTGTATTGCGCCGCTCAAACGCAGGCGAAGCAGTTTGAGATTTTCATGTTCACGTTGCAGTCTTTGCTGCGGAGATAACAAGCCGCGTGCGGCAAAATCCACCGCTTGTTGGTGGCGGCGGATAATTTGCAGTGTCTGCTGACGCAGTGTTTGCTGTTGGCGCTGAATGAAAATACGTAGTTGCGGTGTATCCGGTGACAATAATTCCGCCCCGGCAGTTGGCGTCGGCGCGCGTCGATCGGCGACAAAATCACAAATCGTGAAGTCGGTTTCATGGCCGACCGCCGACACCACGACAATATCGGTTTGCTCTTGCAGGCGGACAATCGCGCGGGCAACCGCTTCGTGGTTAAAAGCGAATAAGTCTTCGATTGATCCACCGCCTCGGCAAATGAGCAGGGCATCAATTTCATTGCGGTTGGCGGCCGTGGTAATGGCAGTGGCGATTTCCCGTGGCGCGTCTGCCCCCTGTACCGTAGTTGGATAAATGATGATGTTGATCATCGGCGCACGGCGTTGCAGGGTGGTGAGTACATCGTGCAAAGCGGCACCTCGTGATGAAGTGACAATTCCCAGCGTGTGGGCGAACTCCGGCAGCGGGCGTTTGCGCTGTTCGTCAAATAACCCCTCGGCAGCCAACTTCTTTTTGAGTTGTTCAAATGCCTCATACATCGCGCCGAGTCCGGCGAGGCGCATGGTTTCAACGCCCAATTGAAATTCGCCACGTGCTTCGTATAAGGTAGGAAGGGCGCGTACTTCCACTTCGAGACCATTGACCGGTGTAA
>JAYTBF010000153.1:0-4530 GCA_043737175.1 Burkholderiales bacterium | reverse complement strand
ACGCCGAAGCTCAGGCCGCGCGGTTCATCGAACAAGTGCAGGCCAAAGAAGGTGGTGACGAAGAAGCCATGCACTATGACGCCGACTTTGTACGGGCACTCGAATACGGCATGCCCCCCACTGCGGGCGAAGGCATCGGCATCGACCGGCTGGTGATGTTGCTCACCGACTCGGCGTCGATTCGCGACGTGATTTTGTTCCCGCAATTGCGGGCGAGTGATGTGGCGAAATGATGTGGCCAACGTCGCTGTTCAGCGGCGCGCCGCTTTTGGCGCGTCCGTTGCGACGGCCTGTTGGGCCAAATGCGAAGACCAAGGCCGAATCTTTACCAACTTCGAACCAAGTGCGCGCTCGGCGACTTCAGTGTCATAAGCGGCCTGAGCACGGAGCCAATAGCCGTTGGACAACCCGAAAAAGCGGCAGAGCCGCAAATCGGTATCAGCGGATACGCTCCGCTTTCCCGCGACGATATCGCCAACACGCTGGGCAGGAACAATGATTTCCTTCGCGAGGCGATACTGGCTAATTCCCATGGGTTTTAGAAATTCTTCCAGAAGTAGTTCGCCTGGGGTAACGGGTTTAAGTTTTCGCATTAGAGTCTCTCTTCAGTGGTAATCCACTATTTCCACATCTTCCACGCCTGCGCCAGTCCAGCAGAAACAAATACGCCACTGGTCATTGATACGAATGCTATGTTGCCCTTTTCGGTTGCCCGCAAGCGCTTCGAGGCGATTGCCAGGAGGCACCCGTAAATCGTTCAGTTGACCGGCAATTTGAAGCTGCCGGAGTTTTCGCAGCGCCACCGCCTCAATATTTATGAATCGCTTGACGCGCTCGCCTTTAGATAGCGATTCCGTTTCTGTGCAGGCAAACGACTTAATCATGCGCAATAGTAACGCGACGCATGACTATCGTCAAGCCTGCCTGACTATGAGGCCCAACGAATAGTTTTCGACACCAAAACGCCGTCTAACATTCCGGTTGGTGTCTAACGTCCCGGAATCAGCCACCTTGAAACCCTTGACTGGCGCGGGTTTCGGTCAAATTGCGGTACATTTGTGTGCCGATAACAGAAGCGCCAAAAAACACATGCCTTACTTGCTGTCGATTCGCATTCTGGATCAGTTGCGAGCGCGTATTCGGTACTTGCATTGCAGTTTAAGGGCGGAAGTAGCATATGTCTACCGGTGCGCGCATTTATTCGCTTCGATAAAGTGCGACACCCTATTGAGATAGGAAAAGCCGAATTCGAGGCATGCCACTTTCATGAAACTATGTTTGAAGGTGCGCTCAAGCTCTTCGCAATGTCAGGATTTTTTAGTGCGCCGATAGTATAAACTCGTTTACTAGCGCTCGTTTCAAGCCAGTAACGCTTCGAACACGCCGCCAATAGGGGTGTTTGCCAAAACAAATTACAGTCCGGGTGCGATGGTTTGCACCGGGCCAGTCGATGAAAACGTGTACAAAATACACACCTCATCATCAATCATTTGCTCAGAGATTTTGGCGTCTGCAATTCCGGCAGCGGTGAGTGCCTTAGACCAGAAATTTTTGGCTGCGACGTTTTCGTGCAAATGGTAGATCTCCCAATTCCCCGTGTAACGCTGGAGCAACTGGCGCACAATTTGTTTGCCAATGCCTTGCTTCCGAAACCGTCTGCCGATAAAAAAATAGCCAAGATTGAAGTTCGAAGTCGTGGCAACAACGTCGTGATCAACCACTGCGAATCCGGCGAGCTCAGGTCCAACCTCAATCAGGTATGGATGCACCGTCGGCAGTGACCAGTAGGCTTGTTTGGGGCGGAGTGTGTACAAGCCGTTTTCACCAAAAGATAACGGATAGGATTCACTCAAATCGTAATTGTAGAACTGCATCAAGTTCTCAATCCGCGGCAGGTCGGCTACAGCGGCCCTGCGTAAACTAAAATTATTTTCGCGATTCTGATCTGCCACGACAACCTCTATTTACGTTTATTACGTTGCCCGTTGTCACCGCATCGTTGCATACCCCGTTTGCGCCATTAGTCAGATTAAACGAGCAAGCCACAAAAAACCAACGATTGGCGTCACAACAAACCAAGCACCAACAATCACTCGCCCAATGATTCGGGTGCGCTCAATATGGAGCGGAATTGGATTCGGTGTGTCCTTGAGGTATTGGCCGCGCAGCAAATAAAGCAGACTGAAGATTGCAGGTCGGTAGCCAATGGGCGCAAGAAACACAGTAGTCCATTGGGTAACGGGTGCACCAAGATCGCGCAGTGTGCGTAACGCGGCAATCGCAAAAAACAACCAGGCAATGAGCGCGGCCGTGCAAAAAATTGATAACGACAAAAGTAGCTCACGCATAATTTGTGGCCTCGGATCGGCTTGCAGCTTTAACGTTCGAGAATGGCGCTAAGATCGCGCTAACGAGTCTTGGTTGCCGCTGCCGCATCACGTATCGCCTGCAAAGTCGTGTTTGGTGAAATCGCTTCCGGGTCGATGCGGATTTCGATCAATACCGGTTTGCCAGCTTTGGTTGCGCGCGCAAATGCGGGCGCAAATTCAGCGGTGTTTTCCACCACCTCACCGTGTGCACCAAAGGCACGGGCATACGCCGCAAAGTCGGGATTGGTCAACGCCGTGCCGTAAACATTACCGGGAAATTCGCGCTCCTGATGCATACGAATGGTGCCGTACATGCCGTTGTTGACCACGATAAAAATCACATTGAGCTGATACTGAACGGCAGTGGCGAGCTCTTGCCCGGTCATCAAAAAGCAACCGTCACCGGCGAAGGCGATCACAGTTCGATTTGGATGCACGGCCTTGGCGGCGATGGCGGCAGGCACGCCGTAACCCATTGCGCCCGAGGTCGGCGCGAGTTGGGTGCGAAATCCAGCACGGGTGTGGTATCGATGAAAACGATGCACCCAAGTGGCATAGTTGCCTGCGCCATTGGTGAGGATGGCGTCGTGCGGCAATACCTGTTCGAGATGTTGCATCACGTCCCACATTTGCACTTTCCCGGGCGTCTCTTTTTGTCCCTGCCATGTTTGATAGTCGGTGTTGCCATCGGCAACATGGGCATCAATTGCGATTGATGTCATCCGCGGCAACGCGGCCAGCACGCGCGCGATTTCCGGCATGGTGGCGTTAATCATCAGGTCCGCTTGATAGACCCGCCCAAGTTCCTCGGCGCCTGCATGGATATGCACCAGCTTTTGGCTGGCGGCCGGAATGGGTGCGTGGATGAGGTCATACCCGCCGGTGGTCATTTCACCGAGGCGCGGACCAATCGCAATCACCAAGTCGGCGGCTTTGATCCGTGCAGCGAGCTTGGGGTTAATGCCTATACCAACATCACCCGCGTAGTTAGGATGAGCGTTATCAAAAACATCCTGATAACGAAACGCGCAGCCAATCGGCAAACGCTGTGTCTCGATAAATTTTTCTAAATCGGCGCACGATTCAGCGCCCCAACCTGTGCCACCGGCAATGACAATCGGCCGCTTGGCATTTTTTAACATCGCGGTCAGCTTGGATATTTCCGGCTGACCGGGCGCAATGCCGATGCGCTGCCAGCTGCGGGTATCGGCCACATCGACCATTGCCGTCAACATATCTTCCGGCAACGCCAATACCACCGGGCCCATACGGCCGGAGGTGGCGACTTGATAAGCACGGGCAATGTATTCCGGAACACGGTCAGCGCGATCAATTTGCGCGACCCATTTAGCCATCGGTCCAAACATGCGTCGGTAATCGATTTCCTGAAACGCTTCGCGCTCAAAAAAATCGCTGCCGACCTGGCCGATAAACAAAATCATCGGTGTTGAATCCTGAAACGCGGTGTGCACCCCAATCGACGCATTGGTCGCGCCCGGCCCGCGTGTGACAAAACACAGCCCCGGTTTGCCGGTTAATTTGCCATAGGCATCGGCCATATTGGCCGCGCCACTTTCATGGCGGCAGGTGATGAGTTTGATGCTGTCGCGGTGGGTATACAGCGCATCAAGCACCGGCAAATAACTTTCACCGGGAACACAGAACGCAAAATCAGCGCCGTGAATTTTGAGTTGATCGACCAGAATCTGGCCGCCGGAACGAAGGGTGGATCTATTGGTGGCAGCGCTCGGATTGGTCATTTTTTTATTGGCGGATTTGCGCCGGGATTAGTGGTTGATTAGGCCCAGTTCGCCACCAAATCATGGGCGGTGGCGGCGGTGATTTTTACTTTCGTGATGTCACCGGGTTGGTGTTTGTGTTTGCCGTGGATTTCCACTTGGCCGTCGATCTCCGGGGCATCGGCCGCGGTGCGTCCGATGGCACCGTCCTTGGTAACGGTGTCGATCAATACATCAACCGTGCGGCCAACTTTGTGTTGTAACTTGGCCGCGCTGATTTCGGCTTGCACCGCCATGAAGCGCGCCACCCGTTCCTGTTTGAGTTCTTCCGGCACATGGTCCGCCAAGGCATTGGCAGTGGCACCTTCAACCGCTGAATAGGCAAAACAACCGACACGATCCAATTGCGCCTCGACCAGGAA
>JAYTBF010000152.1:0-4533 GCA_043737175.1 Burkholderiales bacterium | reverse complement strand
ACGCCTTGGGTTTGGCCAAACATGGCGCTGGGCAGGGTGGTGATGGACTCAAAACCCAGGTAAATAGTTGTAATGGGTTCGTAGCGAAGGGCCGTCGCCGCAGGCGTAACTTGATCAGCGAATTGTGGTGGAAGCAGCAGGTCGCCGCGCTGATGCGGCCCCACCGCAATAATCACCGCGTCAAACGATTGCCGGGTGTCGCCAACCTGCAAAATAACCTGCTGCTGATCTTCTGTGATCGAACCCACCCTTTGGCCGAGAAACACCTGGCCGCCGCGCTGAGAAATCCAAGCGGCCGCCGGTGCCGGAAACAGCGCAGTCAGGTCGACGGTTGGCAACAATAAATCACTGGCCGCACGTGTGCCGGCCAGCGCGTCGCGCAGGACGTTTGCGAAGACCTGTGCTGACGCAGTCTCGATGGGGGTGTTGAGTGCGGAAACAGTTAACGGCTGCCAAAGATAACGAATCAAATTGGTCGATTGGTCGAATTGACGCAACATTGCCGACACCGTCATCGCGGCATCAACGTTAAAGTCGCATTTGCGCAATCGCCCCATCATGCGTATGGCCTTGAATCGGTCGGACCAGGTGAGCCCTTTGGCCGTCAACAGTGCCACCGCCATATGCAATGGTGCCGGCAAACGCGGTGCGGTCAACAGAAAATGGGGCGGCATGGCCAAGCGCAATGGAATGCGCTTAAAAACCGTGTTGGCCAGACCGATCAATTGCATCAGGCGCAGCAATTCAGTATAAGCACCTGACAAAATATGTTGACCGTTGTCGAGCGCACGGCCCTGGTAATCAATTCGGCGTGCGCGGCCACCAAGAATGCGCGCGGCCTCATAAACGCTGGCTTCACCGCCACATTCGGTTATTCGCACTGCCGCCGCCATGCCTGAATAACCGCCGCCAATGACGGCAATACGTGGTTTTTTCACAGCAGGGTCTTGACGGGCTGGGTTAATTGGTAACCCATGTTTTCCACGCCAGCCAAAGTTTGCGGATCGGCGTCAACGAGATTCGCTGGTGCAGCACCTTAAAACCATCGCGTTCAATTTCATCCAGCAAAGTACGATAGATGGCAGACATGATGAGTCCGGGTCTTTGTGGACGCCGGTCTTCAGCCGAAAGTGCTTCAATCGCCTTGTTATACAAGGACTTTGCCCGTTCAGCTTGAAATGTCATCAATGCGACAAATTGCGGGCTATGGGTTGCCGACAGCACGTCAGACAGGGCAACGCCAAACTGATCGAGGTCCGTTTGCGGTAGATAAACGCGGTCGCGGCGTGCGTCTTCACCAACGTCGCGAATGATATTGGTCATTTGGAACGCCAAACCGAGGTTTTCGGCGTATTCCAGCGTTTTTGTATTGGTAAAGCCAAATATGCTGGCCGACAGCTGTCCGACCACGCCTGCTACCCGGTGACAATACTGGTGGAGTTCATCCCAGTCCCGATAGCGTTTTTTGGTTAAGTCCATTTCCATGCCGTCGATGATTTCGTTCAAGCGCGCCGCGTCGATTTTGAAATGAACGGTGGCCGGTGCCAGCGCTTTACTGACCGGGTGGGTCGGGTGACCGGCAAATAGGTTGGCAATTTCGGACCGCCACCAGCCTAACTTTGCCCTTGCCACATCGCGGTCGGCGACCTCATCGGCGATGTCGTCAACCTCGCGGCAAAACGCGTATAACGCGGTGATGGCCCGGCGTCGATCCGGCGGCAGGAATCGAAAACTGTAATAAAAGCTCGAGCCGCTGGCCGCCGCCTTTTGTGAACAATATTCGTCAGGTGTCATTTGAAATTTAACAGTGCGGGCGGGCCGATTTTGAGCCAGTCCCATTTGGAAAGTTTAGGTCGGTAACGAAACACGTCGCCGTTTACGGCGTCAATTTTATTAAGAATCGCTAATCCGCCGGCGACAATCAGCCGTAACTCGGCACCAAATCGGCCCGACATTTTGTATGAAAGCGGCGCGCCTGCCAGCATCATCGCCCGGGCACGATCAGTTTGAAAGCGCATCAGCTGCTGCCACGCCGCATTATTGGTGGCTGCGGCGATATGGGAATGGTCGAGGCCAAATCTGGCCAAATCATCCTGTGGCAAATAGACGCGGCCGACGTTGTTTTTCTGCCAATCAATGGCGACGTCCTGCCAGTGATTAATAAGTTGCAGGGACGAACAAATCTGGTCGCTGAGTCGTAAATTTTCCGGTGTCGCGGCCTGATGCAAGTGCAAAAGTAGCCGACCGATCGGATCTGCCGAGCGCCGACAATAATCCATTAATTCGTCAAAATTCGCATATTGGGTTTGGGTCACGTCTTGTTTAAATGCGTCCAACAAATCACGAAACAGGGAAATGGGCAGCCTGTGAAGTTGAATGACCCCGGCCAATGCTAGAAATAATGGTGAGTCGGTTGGTGTGCCTTGGTCGATTTTGTCCAATTCCGCCGAATAGCTGCTCAGTTTAACAATACGTTCTGCGTCGGAAAAATCGCCTTCGTCGGCAAAGTCATCGGCGCTGCGGGCGAATGCATAAATCACTTCGACAGGATGTCGCAAGCGCCGCGGCAACAGCAGTGAGGCGACTGGAAAATTCTCGTAGTGTTCGACTGGCACGTATGATCGATTGGTGGGTGAAAGGAAAGAGGGCAGCAATAGGTCTGCGGCGGGTCGGCGGCAAAAGGTTGGATTCATGCGAGTTCGTTCACGCTGCGGATTATAGGCGCGGATTAGGCTTAAATGAGTTGTGCCTCGCTGAAAGGCGGGTTGAATCGGTTATAATTTCGGGCTACCTGTAACAGTTAACACGTGCGAGTGTGGCGGAATTGGTAGACGCACTGGATTTAGGTTCCAGCGCCGTAAGGTGTGTGGGTTCGAGTCCCTCCACTCGCACCATTTTTTTCATATTGGTGGCACTTTTCGCTTTTGCGAATGTTGTCACCATGTTTGTCAGCAATCTTTCAGGAACTCAGGGACGTATTATGCAAGCCGAAACCGCTCAAATTGCGAACAATCTGGAACGCAACATTCATTTGTCGTTACCGGCAACCGACATCGAGTCGGAAATTAACTCCCGCTTGAAGCGGATCGCGCGCACGGCAAAAATGCCCGGATTCCGCCCCGGTAAGGTGCCGTTTAATATAGTTGCCAATCAATACGGTTTTCAGGTGCGCCAGGAAGTCATGTCGGATGTGGTGCAAAAATCGTTTGCTGAGGAATTGCAAAAACAACAGCTGCGGATCGCCGGCTACCCACGTTTTGCCCCGGCAAATTCGGGCGAATCAGCAGATAAATTCGAGTTTACCGCCACCTTTGAGGTTTATCCGGACGTCAAAATTGGCTCATTGGCCGGCAAGCCGCTCAACCGTCCCGACGTATCGGTTGGCGAAAAGGATGTTGAAAACACCTTGCATACCCTGCAAAAACAGCGCGCATCGTACGACAAGACCGATCGTGCCGCCGCCACCGGCGACTTTTTGGTGGTTGATTTCATCGGCAAGTTAGACGGCGTGCCATTCAAGGGCGGCGATGCGCAAAATTTTGGTGTGGTGCTTGGCGAAGGCCGCATGTTGCCTGATTTTGAAGCGGCCTTGATTGGTATGAAGGGTGAAGAAGAAAAAGTCTTTGATTTGACCTTCCCAAGCGACTACCAACCTGAATTGGCGGGCAAAACCGTGCAATTTACTGCGACCGTTAAGGTCGTTAATGCGCCAAAATTACCTGAAATTGGCGAAGAATTTGCCAAAACTCTCGGCGTCGCTGACGGTAGTATTGAAACCATGCGTGCCGAAATTAAGGCCAATCTTGGCCGGGAGTTGAAAAAACGTTTGCAGTCCAAAGTTAAAGATCAGGTCATGAGCGCCTTGGCGGAGGTCAGTGAGTTGACGCTGCCGCGTTCTTTGGTCGAAAACGAAATTGGTCGTTTGCAAGAGCAGGCGGCAAAGGACCTGGAAGCACGTGGCATGACCACCAAGGATATGCAGTTGCCGACCGAGTTGTTTGTCGAGCGCGCCGAAAAACGCGTCAAACTCGGCTTGGTCCTGAGCGAAGTTGTGAAGCAGCATGATCTTCGTGCCAAACCCGAGCAAATTCGGGCAATGGTTGACGAACATGCGGAAAGTTTTGAAGATCCAACACAAATGGTTCGTTGGTATTACAGCGATCCACAACGATTGGCCGAAGTTGAAGCGATGGTACTGGAAGACAATGTCGTTGAGTGGGCGGCAGCACAAATGGCGGTATCAACGCCGACTCAATCGTTTGACGAAGTTATGGATATCAAGCGCTAATCCGCAATTTGCCGGCAGTTTTGGACAAATTTAGCGCCAACATTTGGAGTAACGATGAAAAGTTTTAACGATTTCCAATCGCGCGCTTTTGATATCACCGGGATGGCTGCGGGTAGCGGCGCGCAGTACGAAAACCAGGGCCTCGGTTATATCCCGATGGTGATTGAACAATCCGGCCGGGGCGAGCGTGCTTATGATATTTACTCGCGACTGCTCAAAGAGCGGGTTATTTTCTTGGTTGGTGA
>JAYTBF010000151.1:0-4536 GCA_043737175.1 Burkholderiales bacterium | reverse complement strand
TTGGTCTGACCATCGTCCAGCGGATTATTCGTCGGCATGGTGGTGATATTCGCGCCGAAGCAAAAGTCGGCAAAGGTGCGACGTTCTTTTTTGAGCTGCAACAGTCAACACATACGTGCGCCCAAGAATTTCGCCTGGCGGCCTAGCCGGAATATTTCACGGGGTTACGTTCGAGAAGTGGTCGATGGGCGTGCGCTGAAATTTCACTGGCAAGCCACCAGACGAAGCGGGGCCGACCCGTGAAAAATGCAGGCTAGCCCCCACCGCCAACATCGCTGCACACTGTCAGACGCGCAAAATATATATACACAAACTCGCCTATTGGCGCGGTGTTTCGAGACAAAATATCTGAAGTCTCTCTTGTTATCTCGCCTTTACCATTGGGAAACTTCTAAAAACCTCAAAATTCCTTCCCCTGCGTAGGCAACGGCTCAATTTATGTTGCGGGTTCAATGGCATACAAAAATTGGATACCGGCCTTCGCCGGTAACGGGCAGGTTACTAGAAGTTTCCATTGAGCAAATTGCGCCGTCAGCGTACATCCGGCGTTTGTGCGCTGCTGTTACGCAGGCCAAAGACCGGTGTGATCGCGCCGTCTTTACATACATGGCAGCACGTCGGGCAATCAATCATGCCACGCTCCCCAACGCCGATTTGATAGGTGCTGGTGCGGGTGTCGCGTTGGCCACTGCTGCTCAGTCCGCCGGTCACACTTTGCACGGTGACCCATGCGCCCCAACAAATGGGCTCGCCTTCGTCACATTTGATTTTGAGTTGTTGCACTGCTGTATCCGGTCTGACCGAATACGCCTTGGTTTTGGCCGGCCACTGCCTGCTCGATTCCCCCCGTGAAAACAGTTTCAGGCTGAGCGCCCGGTCGGTGTCGTTCACCAATTGAAAGGTCAATTCCGCTGCCCGAGCTGACGGACTGAACCCGGTCATCATGGCCATGGCCACGACCACACACACAACCAAACAAACGAGTCGATTCATTTTCTCTCTCCGCATTCAAAAATCAGTTTTTTGGGCACCGACAATATATTTACGCCGCGTGCAGTTTATGTCATCTATTCAAAACGGTGTAAAAAACAAACGGCTCAATTGGTCGTGCGACCGGGCATGGAATGGTGCAACGATAACAGGAATAGTTCACTCGGAACTTTATTTACCTTACCGGTGAATTACTCTGCCTTGCCAAGAGCAACACGGAATTCTTCCAGCTTTTTTTCATAATCCTCGGCATCACCAAACTCCAGAAAGCTGAGATAGCGCCGATGGGTGCCAAATATCTTGTTGGCGTGTTTGATCGGACAAAAATATTGTTCGGTACGCGCCACGATCTCACCAATGTAGGCGATCAGGCCGGAACCATACGCACAATAGGTGCAGTGAAATTTTTCGATGAAATTGAGATAGCTCAGATGCTGCCGGTCGAATACGATGAAATCGCGGCGCTTGACCTTCACCACGCCGTAAATCGGAAAGCAGGTCGCCTGGTAAAGAGTGACAAAAATATCGAGCACAACCAGCGGCACAATCATGCCGTAGATAATCGGCCCGGTGAGTAGATTCTGCGGTCGATTGGTGACCAACCAACGAAAAAAATTATTTTTAAGTTTGCGGTGGGCGTCCTTAACGGCTGCCTCAAACTCGATTCGTTTTCCCTTGATCTCGAAAAACATCTTGGTTTCCCGCTGATGCAACGCCGTACGCATTTCGTCTTCAAGCGCATTCATTTGATTGAGCAGATTGCGAATATGATCATTCATCGCGCGCCCAAATGAGAAGCAAATAGTGATTTATTATTTTTCATGTGTTCAGTGCCGCCGTCAGAAGTAAAAACGTTAAAGTTCGATTTTATGCGCCCGCCAAAGCAGCAAACCACCAAGCGCCACACAATCATGCTCCGCATAATGGGTCGAGTGAAGTCCTGTTAGAACAAAGACGAGGCAAAAGAAACCGGAGTGCCCACGACTTCTCCGCCGCGAATGAAATCTATTCGATTCGCCGCCTGGCAACCTACGGGGTCAGCATACTTGGCAGCACCCGGGCAATTTCCCGTTTGATCAGCACCTCGATTGCCTGCACCTTTTCGGTCGGCGTGAGAGCAGTCCACGGATCATCGCCGGCAGGCGCACGACCGGACGTAAACGGCATGGAGGCGGTGATATTCCTGCGACTGATTATTTTGCGTGACGGCAATTCGATCAAGGTCACGCGAAAATAGGCGAACGGCGAAATATAACCGCGACCGACCTGGCCCGTCTCAACATTGCGTGTTTCAGTCGAGCCGTCCAGAAAAAATCCCAATCCCTCCAGCCGTCCTGCACCATCGGCAATATTGGCCAACTGTATTTTGGTCTCGTCCCGATGTTTGGCAATCAGAATCAGATGGGTTGCCTGCTGCGCTTGTAGCGCTTCCATAATGGCTGCGGGCACAGACAGCACGTCACTATTTTCGATAAATAAATCGCGTTGTTTTTCGAACAACACCGGGCTGCGGGTATTGATGGCCGCCAGCTCGGCCGCAGGACGGGTTGCACGCACCGCCTCAACCGTGGCACGCAAAGCAATACTGTCAAACACCGCTTCCTCGATCGGCACCATCCGCCGGCGATTGGGATCCAAATTGGAACCAATCTGCGGCTGCGCAACTATGATGGTCAATTTATCGCCGATAAGGGACAACACGCCATACACGGCAGGTGTTGCTGGCGCGGCGGCCGGCGCGGCTACAGCACTAGGGGTGGCGGCAGGTGTGCCAACAGCAGTGGACGCGGCTGCGGCGGCAGCTGTGGGTGCAGGTGCGGCCAGCAAACCCGTACTCGGACGCAAGGTGGTTGCGGCCATCACAATGGAAGCGGCCGATAAACTGACAATCAGGGTCGCAACGCGAAGAAATTTATTCATGATGATTGGTTCCGTGGTGGTTTCGACATAATCGCTCGGCCTATCAATTGCCTGGCACGACGCTATCCCTGCCGATAAAACGCTTCGACCTTACCGGTCAATTTGATTAACAGCGGGTTGCCCTTACGGTCAACCGCCTTGCCCGCCGGCACCTTGATCCAGTTTTCACTGATGCAGTATTCCTCGACGTCAAAACGCTCCTTGCCATTCACGCGAATACCTATGCCCTGATCAAATACGGCGGCATCATGAAACGGGCTGCGTGGGTCGGCGGCAAGGCGGTCGGGTAGCGGTGGCAGTTCAGCTGGAGTTGTCATGGGAATTTTTGAAGATAATTTGAAAAATATGTCGAGGCGGTATTTTAACGTCACATTCGTGGCCCGCAGAAACTGGATCGCGGCCGCCTTTTAAGGCAGGGTTTGTCAGCGGATTAATCCATTATTGGCGTGGCCAGTTGATGGGTGATGATCATCGCCAGAAACACCATTGATTGCCGCGTGTGCCTCATACTGTCAAGGCACCGCTGCGACACCCGCACCACAGACGATTTAACCGGGGAAGGCACATGGCAAAAGAAATCAACTACACCTTGTTGGTCAATGGTCAATTTAAACGCATGAACACCGATTTAAAACGGCTGCAATTGATCGCCGAGGAATACATGCAAAGCGAAGATACCGTGGCTATTCGCTGCCCGCAATTTGGCGGCAGTGGCGCGCAAGCGGCAATGCTCACCTTTAACCGTACGACCAAAGAGTGGGACAAAACGAAGTCGTAAGATCGTCGCGGAGTGCTGCTTCGTTCGTTTGCAAACCTTTCCATCGCAAAGAAATGGAAAGGCGAGCGGCACGATTCGCAATCGTTATTTTGGCGCTCGCGCCGGATACTTTTTTAGCAACCAATCGAGAACAGATAGTTGATCGGCCCCTGTTGCCCGCCGAATTTGAATTAACAACTTTCGAGCGCTCGGCCTATCTGTCGTGAGATTTTTTGCACCCTCGTTGCAAACTGAGCAGATGGCGCGCAAGTTGCCTAGGTCATCGGTACCACCCATAGACTTGTCAACCACATGACCTATATGCAGGCGCGTCTTGCGTCCTGAGTCATAAGGATGCGCTTCGCCAGCGACGGCACCGCACATTTGGCAGGTAAAGCCATTTCGATCAAGTACAAGCGAGCGCGTTTCTTTTGAAATGGCACGCGCAAATGCGGGCTTGGGCTTTTTATCTTCGAGTAAATACTCGCCGGGCTTTAAGTCATCGCGGTCATTGTGCGTGAGGATTTGATAACCCTCCTCGGTACGCAGTTCCCGCACACGCCGTGCCCATTCGCTGATACTTCCAGCGACTTTGCGTAGCTCATCTGAGCCCATCACGCGGCCAATATTGGCCAGAAAATGCGCACGCAGTTTCGCCCGCGCTCCGGTGGATTGCTTTTTCAAGCCGCCACCGCAAACAATTTTCGCGCCATCAGGCACTGCGCAATTTGCTCTCCAACGGCACGCGCAACAGGAGGCGGAAATGCATTGCCAATCTGCCGATACGACGCGGTCTTTTTGCCTGCGAACTGCCACTCATCCGGGAAGCCCTGAATACGTGCCGCCATCCGCACCGTCAAGCGCGGCAT
>JAYTBF010000150.1:0-10750 GCA_043737175.1 Burkholderiales bacterium | reverse complement strand
CGACCGGTGAATCCAACGAGTTGTCGTTGCACGGACGTGGCACGTTTGCCTGTATCAGCCCGTGGAATTTTCCGTTGGCGATCTTTTTGGGGCAGATCACCGCCGCGTTTGCCGCCGGCAATGCGGTCATGGCCAAACCCGCCGAGCAAACGCCGTTGGTTGCCTTCGAAGCGGTCAAGCTCTTGTTGGAAGCGGGCATGCCGCCTGCGGCGATTGCCTATTTACCCGGCAAGGGTGAAATCATTGGTGCGATGCTCGTGTCGGATGCACGTGTGGATGGGGTGGCCTTTACCGGTGGCACCAGCACGGCGCGTTTGATCAATCGGGCGCTGGCCAATCGTGATGGACCAATTATTCCGTTTATCGCCGAAACTGGCGGGCTAAATACCATGATTGCCGACTCGTCGGCACTGCCGGAACAGGTCATCACCGACGTGATTGCCTCGGCATTTAACAGCGCCGGACAACGTTGTTCGGCCTTGCGCATTTTATGTGTGCAAAAAGATATCGCGCCGCGCATCAAAACTTTGCTGGCGGGGGCGATGAACGAATTGGTGGTCGGTGATCCGTCGTTGCTTGAAACCGATGTGGGGCCGGTGATTGATCGTGATGCGTTCGACATGCTGGTGGCGCATCGTCAACAAATGGCCAAAGCGCATCCACAAATTGGTCAGGTGTTGTTGCCCCAGTCAATTAGCAAAGACCATTTTTTTGCGCCGTGTGCGTTTGAAATTCCCACACTCAGCACCGTTAAATCGGAAGTGTTTGGGCCGATCCTGCATGTGTTGGCGTTTGACGGCGAAAAGCTGATGGAGTTGGTCGATGAAATCAACGCCAGCGGTTATGGCCTCACGCTGGGTATCCATTCGCGTATTGAAGAAACCATCGCCGCCATCCGGGCGCGGGCACGGGTCGGCAATGTCTATGTCAATCGTAATCAGATTGGAGCGGTGGTGGGCGTGCAGCCGTTTGGTGGTGAAGGCTTGTCTGGCACCGGGCCAAAAGCAGGGGGGCCGCATTATCTGTTCCGCTTTGCAAGTGAGCGCACCTTTACGGTCAACACCGCCGCAGCGGGTGGCAATGCGGCGTTGATTGCGGCATCCGAGTGAATGAGTGTATGTGTGTATTGGCGCACAGTGGCCGACGGCAACTCATGCGTATAGTGGCGCATGAACTCTTTGACGCTTATTAAAAACGTTGTGCGGACTTTGGTCCTGACTTTAGTGCCAACAATGGTTCCGCTGTTTGCCGTCGCCACCTTGGTCGGTTGCGCCAGTGCCCCCAGCCAAATGAATGATGTGCGGCTGTCCAACCAAGTCGCGCCGTTCTCTACATTGCAACTCGGTGAGCCGCTGTCGTTATCCTGGCAGCCATGGATATTGTCGCGTTTTAACCGCCGCACCGATTATCGTGTGGTCGACCAAGACGGCATGCGGGTATTACGTGCGCACTCCGACAAGGCTGCATCGGGTTTGTTACAAGACGTGGTGATTGACCCGATCACCAGTCCAAACTTGCTGTGGCGATGGAATGTCGAGCGCTTATTGCCGGGTGCCAATTTGACCCGTCGCGGCAGCGACGACTCTCCGGTACGGGTGATTGTCAGTTTTGATGGCGACATGGGCAAACTTGATGTTGAGGACCGCGCGGCCGCCGGCATGGTGAAAATGTTTAGCGGACGCGATATGCCGTATGCAACGCTGATGTACGTTTGGGATAACGACCTGCCGGTGGATACGCTGCTGGACAATGCCCATTCGGGTCGGGCAAAAATGATTGTCGTAGAAAGTGGCGGCAAACGCACCGGGCAATGGCTGGATTTTCGCCGCAACGTCGTCAACGACTTTAAACGTGCATTTGGCGAAGCACCCGGCAGGGTGATTTCGGTTGGTGTCATGACTGACAGCAACACCACCGAAACAGAAACGATTGCTTATTACGGCGATATTGTTTTGCAGGGTGGCCGCTAATTTCTTGATGCCATGGGGTTCAGATTGCCTTCATTCCCTCAGGCATATGTTTACCGGACATCAGAATCAGCATCGATTGGCCTTCTTGTTTCCAGAAGTCGATCGCGTCCTGAAAAAGCTCCATAACCGTTTCAAGTTCGCTGCCATGATGTTCGGCGAAAGCGTCGGTGTGGTCAAAATAAATGCAGTAGCCGTCGGCGCGTACCCAGTCCATATCGGTAATGCAATCGTAGAACGCGTCCCAGTTTTTGCCAAAGTGTGACGGGAATTTCATCGCCACAGAGGCGTGATTCAAGAACTGCTCTTTGCCCTCGATTTTTTGGCCTTCCAGATGGAAAAACGCCATGCCCTTGAGCCGCGCCAATTTGCCGAGTTCGGCCGTGCTGGCGTGGGTCTTCAGCCAATACATTCCGCGTGGTTGGTCGCTGGTAAAAATATTCTTCAGTTCCGCCGAAGGCATGATGGCTACTCCTTAATCCGCCTGAATGAAGCGTAATGATCGCTGGTGTAATAACAAATCGACTTGGCTGGGTTGCGCAACTCACCGCCGCAGACGATGCGGCGGGCACCGCGATTTTTTGTGCCGGGGGTTTGGACGGTAAATTCTTTGTAGTGACCACGTGGCTGTTTTGGCAGCAAATTTTCGCGATTGCCAAACACGCTGCCGTCCTTGCTGTACTTGAATTGCCCGCCTTGGCGGATTTGCAGCAAAACCTGTTTGCCTTGAACTGGTAAATCTGCCAGCAAAATTTCGGCTGCCTGACTGCTAGCGCTGGTGCGCGCGTCGGCGGGGTGTGCCTGCATCGCTGCCAGAGCGATGATCACCAAGCATGGAGCAAGCAACCCAGATAAGTTTTTTTTCATGATCGAAAATTGAACAGAAATGAATGTCGGTGCGTGATATGTGATGGTTGAGGTTGGCGGGTGGGTGCTGGAGCGAACTGGGTTGAAAATTAACCGGAGTTAGGCGGATGGTTTATGCGGGCATTTCGCCTTGGTGCAATCTGCATACAGGTACAACGAATGATCATGCAGGTTAAAGCCGCGATCCTTGGCAATTTTATGTTGGCGCTTTTCGATTTCGGCGTCATAAAATTCTTCAACTTTGCCACATTGTAAACAGACCAGGTGGTCGTGGTGACTGCCTTCGTTGAGCTCAAATACAGCGCGGCCGCCTTCAAAGTGATGTCGTTGTAACAGGCCCGCTTGCTCAAATTGCGTCAAGACCCGATAAACCGTGGCCAGGCCAATCTCGGCATTTTCGTTCAGCAACAACTTGTAGACATCTTCGGCGGTCATATGCCGCTGTTCGGATGCATGAAACAATTCCAACACCTTCAGGCGCGGAAGTGTGGCCTTTAAGCCAATGCTGCGTAATTCGGTGGAGTCGGTCATGAATTGGTTTTCCAAGTTGACCTAATCATAGCGCAACTGCGGCAGGCCATGGCAGATTGATGCGGTCAGCAGGGCAATCTGGCCAATTTCATCGCGATGGCTTTGACAAAATAGCCGACCAGCGACGGCGGATGGGGCTCGGGTATAATTTACCCTTCTTTAGACGTGTGCCGGATGTTATGAAATCGCTTATTCTGATTGCAGTTACGAGTTTGGCCCTGACCGGTTGTTCCCAGTTTGGCGTGTATCGACTGGACGTACAGCAGGGCAATTTAATCACCCAAGAGCAGCTTGCCAAGGTCAAACCCGGCATGGCGCGTATTGACGTGCGGAACCTGCTTGGCACGCCACTGCTGATGGACGCATTTAATGGTAATCGTTGGGATTATTATTTTAGCGACGACCGCAACAGCGGCAGCAGAATCAATCCGTTTGCGCGTGAAAGTCAGCAGTTCAAAGTGGCGATTATTTTTGAGCAGGAGAAAGTCGCGCGGATTGACGGGCAGGCTTCGCCGGTGGAAATTCTTACCGGTGGTGGCGATCGACGCAAAACGCCAAACTTTACGCCGCCCAACGCGCCGCCTGATCCGAAAAAATAGTCGTCATGGCACTCAAGCTCGCGATTGCCGGTGCAAACGGCCGCATGGGTCGGATGGTCATCGAAGCCGCTGTTCACGACGCACAAGTTCGTGTCTTTTCCGAGTTTGATCAAGGTGACGATGTTGATGCCGCACTTGCTGGTGCCGCAGTCCTGATCGATTTCACCCGCCCGGAAGCGACCATCGGTCACCTCGCCGCATGCATCAAACATCGCGTCAATATGGTGATTGGCACCACCGGCTTTACGACCGAACAAACCAAACAAATTGAAAACGCCGCAGCCCATATCGCTATTGTGTTGGCGCCGAATATGAGTTTGGGTGTGAATGTCACCGCCAAACTGGTGGCGATGGCGGCGGCATCACTGGGCATGGATGCCGATGTCGAAGTATTTGAGGCGCATCACAAAATGAAAGTTGATGCACCATCCGGGACCGCATTGATGTTGGGCCGGGCTGCGGCGCAGGCGCGCGGGCAATCATTTGATGCGGTCGCCGTGTACGACCGTCATGCCGTCCAAGCGGAACGCTCTCCCGGCAGTATTGGCTTTAGCTCGGTGCGGGCAGGCGATATTATTGGTGACCACACGGTATTTTTTGCCTTGAATGGCGAACGTATCGAAATTACCCATAAATCATCCTCACGTGCGACCTATGCCCAGGGTGCGGTGCGCGCAGCAAAATTTTTGAATGGCAAAACCAGCGGTTTGTTCACAATGAATGACGTGCTTGGCTTGTAATTAGCGGTCATTTCGCCCGTAATCGTTGCCGAAACAGCCGGATTCCGGTAAAATGTTTTTTTAATCGCGTCGTCGCTGGAATGGGTTGTTTTTTGGTCTGGCGCACGTCAAAACGCGGGAAAGCACACGGGATCCTTCCCGATGGCCTTTCCCGTTTTTTATGCCCGTTTGTTTTGTAAATTTGCCCATGATTGTCGGGGCAATCGACTTGCAACGAGTGTCGAGCAGGCGTAATTAATTTTGACTTTGAATAACTGGAGTTTGCCGTGAGTCTGCCTTCCTTTGCGCCCGCTGTTTTGGTTCTTGCTGACGGATCGGCATTTGTTGGAACTGCGATCGGTGCGCTCGGTTCCACGGTTGGTGAAGTGGTGTTTAACACCGCCATGACCGGTTACCAAGAAATTCTCACCGACCCGTCTTATTCCGGACAAATCGTCACGTTGACCTATCCGCATATCGGCAACGTTGGTATCAACAATGAAGACGCCGAATCAACCCAGGCGCACGCGGCGGGATTGGTGATTCGCGATCTGCCGTTGGTGGTATCCAACTGGCGTTCACAAGAAACCCTGTCGGACTATCTGACCCGCAACAACATTGTTGCCATTGCCGATATCGATACCCGCCGGCTGACGCGTTTGATTCGCGAGAAGGGTGCACAAAACGGTTGCATCCTGGTTGGCGCAACCGATCAAACGGCTATTCAAAAAGCGCAGGCGCTGGCACTGGCCGCCCCTAATATGGCGGGACTCGATTTGGCCAAGGAGGTGACTTGTCGCGCAGCCTACCAATGGTCAAGCGGCAGCTGGGTATTGGGCAGCGGTTTTAAGACGCCGTCGCAATCTGCTTTTCACGTGGTCGCATATGACTTTGGCGTGAAACAAAATATTCTGCGTATGTTGGCCGACCAAGGCTGCAAGGTGACCGTGGTTCCCGCCACAACCAGCAGTGACGACGTGTTCACACTCAAACCAGACGGCGTGTTTTTGTCGAACGGGCCGGGTGACCCGGAGCCTTGCGATTATGCGGTGACGGCTATTCGCGAAATTATTGAAAAATCGATTCCTGTTTTTGGAATTTGTTTGGGACACCAATTGTTGGGTCTGGCCTCGGGCGCAAAAACGGTGAAGATGAAATTTGGTCATCACGGTGCCAATCATCCGGTACAGGATCTCGACAACAAAAAAGTTTATATCACCAGCCAAAACCATGGCTTTGCGGTGGATGCCGCGACGCTGCCGGCCAATGTGCGTGTTACCCACCTGTCTTTATTCGATGGCACTTGTCAGGGGATCGAGCGCACCGACAAACCGGCGTTCAGTTTTCAGGGGCACCCCGAGGCCAGCCCGGGTCCGCATGAAGTCGGATATTTGTTTGAAAAATTTGTAGTGATGATGGAGAAACACCGTGGCTAAACGCACTGACATTAAATCGATTTTGATCATCGGCTCCGGGCCGATTGTGATTGGTCAGGCGTGTGAGTTTGATTACTCCGGCGCGCAAGCGTGCAAGGCGTTGCGCGACGAAGGATATAAAGTCATCCTGATCAATTCCAATCCCGCCACCATCATGACCGACCCGAATATGGCGGACGTGACCTACATCGAGCCGATCACCTGGCAGATCGTCGAAAAAATTATCGAAAAAGAGCGTCCTGATGCGTTGCTGCCAACCATGGGTGGACAGACAGCGCTCAATTGCGCGCTCGATCTCGACAAACACGGTGTGCTCGAAAAATACAAAGTTGAAATGATTGGCGCGACCAAAGAAGCCATCGACAAGGCCGAAGATCGCGAAAAATTTAAACGCGCCATGACCAAAATTGGCCTCGACTCTGCACGTTCGGTGATCGCCCATTCCATGGAAGAAGCGTTGCAGGTGCAACCGTCGATTGGTTTTCCGGCCATCATCCGCCCCAGCTTTACCATGGGCGGCTCCGGTGGCGGCATCGCATATAACCGCGATGAGTTTTTGGAAATTTGTGAACGTGGGCTGGAAGCGTCGCCGACCAAAGAATTGCTGATCGAAGAGTCACTGCTCGGCTGGAAAGAGTTCGAGATGGAAGTGGTGCGCGACAAAGCGGACAACTGCATCATCATTTGTTCGATTGAAAATCTCGACCCGATGGGCGTGCACACCGGTGACTCCATCACCGTTGCGCCTGCGCAAACGCTGACCGACAAGGAATACCAGATCATGCGCAACGCCTCGATCGCGTGTTTGCGTGAGATCGGCGTTGAGACCGGCGGTTCAAACGTGCAATTTGCCGTCAACCCAAAAGACGGTCGCATGATTGTGATCGAAATGAATCCGCGCGTGTCGCGTTCGTCCGCGCTGGCGTCCAAGGCGACTGGTTTTCCGATTGCCAAAATTGCCGCCAAGTTGGCGGTCGGTTATACCCTCGACGAATTGAAAAATGATATTACCGGTGGCACCACACCGGCCTCGTTTGAGCCGTCGATTGATTACGTCGTCACCAAGGTGCCGCGTTTTGCGTTCGAAAAATTCCCACAGGCGGATGATCGACTCACCACCCAGATGAAGAGTGTCGGTGAAGTGATGGCCATTGGTCGTAACTTCCAGGAGTCGCTGCAAAAAGCGTTACGTGGCCTCGAAACCGGTGTGG
Source organism: Burkholderiales bacterium (assembly GCA_043737175.1). GTDB lineage: Bacteria > Pseudomonadota > Gammaproteobacteria > Burkholderiales > Usitatibacteraceae > UKL13-2. The sequence goes on along the minus strand of JAYTBF010000150.1, from coordinate 3,420 downwards.
ATGGTTTTAACTTAAAAACGGTTGACCCGGATAAAATTGGTGATGAATTGGCCTACCCGCGTGGGGAACGCCTCTGGTATGTGGCCGATGCGTTTGGGATCGGCATGTCGGTGGAGGAGATTTTTGGTTACACCAAAATTGACCGCTGGTTCTTGGAGCAGATCGAAGAACTGGTGAAAATGGAATTGGCGATTGAGAAAAGAACGCTTGAGAGCATTGATGCCGTCGAGTTGCGGGCACTGAAGCGTAAGGGATTTTCTGATCGGCGTCTGGCGCATTTGTTGAAACAAGACGAATCAGCCGTGCGCGCGCGTCGCCATGGTTTTAATATTCGCCCGGTTTATAAACGGGTCGACACCTGCGCAGCAGAATTTGCCACATCGACCGCGTACATGTACTCCAGCTACGACGAGGAATGTGAATCCAACCCGACCAACAACAAAAAAATCATGATTCTTGGTGGTGGGCCGAATCGTATTGGTCAAGGTATCGAGTTTGATTATTGTTGTGTGCATGCCGCGTTTGCGTTGCGTGAGGATGGTTATGAAACCATCATGGTCAATTGCAATCCGGAAACCGTTTCGACCGACTACGATACTTCCGACCGTTTGTATTTTGAACCGCTCACTCTGGAAGACGTGTTGGAAATTGTCGACTTGGAAAAACCGGTCGGTGTGATTGTTCAATTCGGCGGTCAAACTCCGCTGAAATTGGCGCGTGCGCTGGAGGCCAATGGTGTGCCGATTATTGGTACCACGCCGGACATGATTGATATGGCCGAAGACCGTGAACGTTTCCAGAAAATGATTCACGAATTAAAATTGCGTCAGCCGCCGAATCGCACCGCCCGTACCAATGAAGAAGCGTTGATCAAGGCGCGTGAGATTGGTTACCCATTGGTGGTGCGCCCGAGTTATGTGCTCGGTGGTCGGGCGATGGAAATTATTCATGTCGAATCTGATCTCGAACGCTACATGCGCGAGGCGGTCAAAGTATCGAATGATTCGCCGGTGTTGTTGGATCGCTTTTTGAATGACGCCATTGAAGTCGATGTTGATGCGGTTTCCGATGGGCAAGATGTATTGATCGGCGGCATCATGGAACATATCGAGCAGGCCGGTGTGCACTCGGGCGACTCGGCATGTTCATTGCCGCCGTTCTCATTGTCTGAGGGGTTAAAAGACGAGCTGCGCCGCCAGACCGTGGCCATGGCCAAAGGGTTAAACGTGGTGGGCTTAATGAACGTGCAATTTGCCATCAAGCAGGAAGAGGGTAAGGACGTGGTCTATGTTTTGGAAGTGAATCCACGTGCGTCACGCACCGTCCCATTTGTATCCAAAGCGATTTCAATTCCGCTGGCAAAAGTGGCGGCGCGTTGTATGGTCGGCATTTCGCTGAAAACACAAGGCGTCACCAAAGAAATTACCCCGCCGTATTTTTCGGTTAAAGAAGCGGTGTTTCCGTTTATTAAATTTCCTGGCGTGGATGTCATCCTTGGCCCGGAAATGAAATCCACCGGCGAAGTGATGGGCGTCGGCACCACTTTTGCAGAAGCGTTTGTGAAATCACAAATGGGCGCGGGCATCCGCCTGCCGCAAACTGGCGCGAACGCAGGCAAGGTGTTTATTTCGGTGCGCAACGGCGACAAGGCGAAGGTCGAAGAAATTGCCCGCGTGCTGGTGGCGCTTGGTTTTGCCATTGTCGCCACCAAAGGCACGGCTGCGCACCTGGCGAAGGCTGGCATCGCAGTCGAGGCGGTGAACAAAGTCAACGAGGGCCGCCCGCATATCGTCGATATGGTAAAAAACCGCGAAATCAATCTGATCATCAACACCGTTGAAGAAGATAAACGCTCCATTCGTGATTCATGGTCGATTCGTAATGCCGCGTTGCAAGGGCGGATTACCTATTACACAACCGTGGCAGGTGCCAAGGCCGCATGTGTGGGCATGCAGCATCTATCCGAGCTTCGCGTATATTCGTTGCAGGAATTACACAAACAAATCGCCGCGTAGTGACGTAATGGTCGGGGTCGGTTCGGAACACATTCATTCAAACCCACACTGCGCGGTCAGGCAGTTGTTAGTCATTTATATCTTTTCAGGAATTCGTTATGAGTAGTCTCGCCAAAGTCCCCCTCACTGTCGCCGGTGCCGAAGCGCTGCGGTTGGAATTACAAAATTTAAAAGCGGTCGAGAGGCCGGATGTGGTGCGGGCGATTTCCGAAGCGCGGGCGCAGGGTGACCTTTCTGAAAACGCCGAATATGATGCGGCCAAAGAGCGACAGGGCTTTGTCGAAGGACGCATTATTGAATTGGAAGGCAAATTATCATCCGCGCAAATCATTGACCCGAAGACCCTTGAAGATGACGGCCGGGTGGTGTTTGGTGTGACCGTAGATTTGGAAGAAGTTGAGTCCGGCGAAAAGGTCACCTACACCATTGTTGGTGAAGACGAAGCGGACCTGAAACTTGCGAAGATTTCATTTTCGTCGCCGATGGCGCGGGCCATGATCGGCAAGTCGGCGGGGGACGTGGTTGAAGTGCGTGCGCCGGGTGGCAACAAAGACTACGAAATTGTTGAAGTGAAATACTGCTAGGCGACTTTCGCGCCGCTGTGGTGGCGGCTGGTGACGGCGGGTTCAGCCAGTTCAAGGGCTTCCGCAACCAATTTTATCCGTTCTGAATTTACTAAAAAGTGAAACTCGTTTACTGGCTTGGTTTTTCAGCCGTTATTGGCTGAAGAGCGTCGCCAGTAAACGAGTTTCACTTGTTGCTCAAACGTTGACATTTGCTTGCCCAACCACAACCCAGACGGGTACCTTTGCCGGGCGGTCTCTGTTAAAATTGTGCGTTTTTTCACATACTTAGCACGCCTTCGCCACATAAAAGTAAATTCACGGGGAGTTCTCAATGGATACGGGTACTATTTTTTTCTTTGCACTGATCTGCGCGCTGATTGCGCTGGCATACGGTGGCATTCAAACCAAATGGATTTTGTCGCAGCCGGATGGTAACGATCGCATGCGTGAAATCGCAGCGGCGATTCAGTCTGGTGCCAAAGCTTATTTAAATCGCCAATACGCCACCATCAGCGCGGTTGGCGTGGTGCTGGCCATTGTTATTCTGGTGTTGCTGGGCTGGAAAACGGCGCTAGGTTTTGTGATCGGTGCGGTTGCCTCCGGACTGGCCGGCTACATCGGCATGAACGTATCGGTGCGCGCCAACGTGCGTACCGCCGAAGCCGCCCGTGGTGGCATCAATGCCGCGTTAAACGTCGCTTTTAAAGGTGGCGCCATCACCGGTATGCTGGTGGTCGGCCTGGGTCTGTTGTCGGTTGCTGGATTCTTTTACATGTTGCTCGGTGGATCGGCCCACGACGCCAAGATGAGTGACATCGTCAAGCCGCTGATTGGCCTGG
>JAYTBF010000149.1:0-4558 GCA_043737175.1 Burkholderiales bacterium | reverse complement strand
GTTTATCCTGCCACTTCGGCAACAAAGACAAACTGGTCACGCATCGCATCATGGGTGCCGGCCATCCGCGCATGAGTTTTGAACTGGAAAACTTTACCGCGTTGGCGCCACGTCACTTTGCCGTCGACAAAGATTACAACCAACGTAAACGCGTCTGGGATGGCGTAAAAGTCTGGGCGATTGGCCAGGCATTGGCGGTCAGTGCCACCCTCGATATTCTCAACGACGACAAACTCGGCCGGGATGGTTTGTTCCCGGAGTTGGTGCTGTTTGATTGCCACGCCTGCCATCGACCAATGGCGGAAAACCGTCTGCAGACCACGACCCCACTCGGCAGCCGTGCCACACCCGGTTTGGTGCGATTAAACGACGCCAATATGTTGATGCTCAGAGTGATTGCACGCGCACTTGATCCGGCTTTAGGGGAGCAAGTGGCGACACAAACCGTAAAGTTGCACCGCGCCATTGCCGGTGATGGTGATGGTGATACGCGCCTGGCGGCGACCAATTTGCAGGCATTGGCGCAGAGTGTGGTCAAACGGATTGAAGAGAAAAAAATTGACGGTCCATTCATGACCGCCATTGCGCTCGGCTTGGTGGATGACGGCATCAATGGTTTATATCGCGACTACAGCGCTGCAGAACAGGCCGCATGGGCGATTTCGTCGGTGGGGCAATTCATGGCCAAACAAGGCGCGATGAAGTCCACTGCCGCCTTTAACCGCGAATGGCAGAAACTCAATGCAACACTTAAACACGACGAAAAATTCAAACCGGAAACATTTGTTTCCGGACTCAGGGCGTTACGGCCCACCTTGGTTCAGTGAGGTACATAGACCATGACCATCGAACGATTTGAAATTGCCATCCTCGGCTCCGGCCCGGCGGGTTTATCCGCTGCCGGCCATGCTGCGGAATTAAAGGTTTCGCATATTTTGCTGGAAGCCGAAAGACAACCGGCCAGCACGATATTCAAGTATCAAAAAGGCAAACACGTCATGGCCGAACCGGCCGTGTTGCCGTTGCGCAGCCCGATGAGTTTTACCGCCGGCACCCGCGAAAATATTTTGAATGCATGGGATAACGAGCTCAAAAAACTCGGTGTCAATATTCGTTATCAGGCCGAGGTCAAAACCATCACCGGTGAAAAAGGCGCGTTTATCATCACCCTCACCAACGGCAGCAAGATCGAGGCCGGTACGGTGGTGCTGTCGATTGGTGTGCAGGGTAATTTGCGCAAACTCGGCGCGCCCGGCGAAGACCTGCTGGAAGTGCAGTATCAATTGAGCGACCCGGCGGAATTTAACGACGAAACCATTTTGGTGGTGGGCGCGGGTGATGCGGCGATTGAAAACGCGTTGGCCTTGGCCAAACAAAACCGCGTCATTATGATCAACCGCAACGATGAGTTCACACGTTGCAAAGACGGCAACTTGTCGGCCGTGCTGGATGCCATCTCGAACAACACCCTCGAATGCCGCTTCGGCACCAAGATCGATCGGGTCGAATCCACCAACGGCGAAGGTGACACACCGATTCGGTTTATCGCCAATACCCCACAGGGTGTGGAAACCATTAATTGCCATCGGGTGATTGCCCGGCTGGGCGCAACACCACCACGTAAGTTGGTGGAAAGTTTTGGTATCACCTTCCCCAACAATGATCCTTCGTCGGTGCCGCAATTGTCGGCGCAATACGAATCAAACGTACCCGGCATTTATATTATTGGCGCCTTGGGTGGTTATCCGCTGATCAAACAGGCGATGAACCAAGGTTACGAGGTGATTGAATACGCCTTGGGCCGCAACATTGAACCGGCCGACGAACCATTATTGCGCGCCAAATTTTCGACCTATCGTGCGGCCAAGAGTGTCAGCGAGGGTCTGGATCGTATCCGCGAAAATGTGCCGCTGCTGTCGGCATTGACCACCTTGCAACTGCGCGAATTTTTGTTGGACAGCGAAGTGCACACCCCGGCGTTGGGGGCCACCATCTTTGCCAAAAATGATTACACCAATTCTTTCTTTTCGATTGTCGAGGGCTCGGCGACCGTTGCCATCAAGGGTGCCGACGGCAAAGACGCCACGGTGGTTTTGAGCAAGGGGCAATTTTTTGGCGAAATGGGTTTGATTTCCGGACGCCGTCGCACCGCCACTATTCTTGCCGGCGACGATTGTGTATTGATCGAAACACCACGCCGTTCGATGTTGAAATTACTCGCGTCCGTTGAAGCCGTGCGCAAAACGCTTGATCAGGTGTCACTGAAACGGGCGGTGCGCCAATATTTACAAGCGCAGATTGCCGAAGAAGAAGTCGACTTTTTGGTTGAAGGCGCCGTCATCAAAAAATACGCGGCCAATGAAACCGTATTTAACGAAGGTGACAAAGCCGACGGCCTGTACATGATCCGCCGCGGCTCGGTGATGGTGTCACGCGCGATCTCTGGCAAAGAAGTGGTGATGTCCTACGTATCCGCCGGCAACTACGTGGGTGAGATGGCGCTGATGTCGGATGCGCCCCGCTCCGCCACGGTGCGTGCCGCGGTACCGACCGAATGTGTGATGCTCGAAGCGCAACGGTTTGTGGATGTGGTCGGACGCAATAAAGCCATGCGTGGTGGTATGGATGCAAAACTGATGCAACGTATGTCGGCCAACCAGGCGATGGAATCAAACTCCGACTCGGGCAACCTCATTTCATTTTTAATGAAGCAGGGACTGGGTGAAGCCACCGACGTATTGCTGATTGATGAGTCATTGTGTATTCGCTGCAACAACTGCGAAAAAGCCTGCGCCGAATCGCACGATGGCACCTCGCGACTCGACCGCGAAGCCGGGCCGACTTACGCACAAATTCACGTGCCGACCTCGTGCCGACATTGCGAACACCCACACTGCATGAAGGATTGTCCGCCCGACGCGATTCATCGTTCACAAAACGGTGAAGTGTTTATCAACGACGCGTGTATCGGTTGCGGCAATTGTGAAAAGAACTGCCCGTATGGTGTGATCCAAATGGGCCCGGCCGGCCCCCCTGCCGCCAAGCCATCGTTGTTGTCATGGTTATTGTTTGGATTGGGTGACGAGCCGGGCATGTCCAGCCAGAAGGTCGACAAGAAGGCGCCAAAAAAAGCCGTGAAGTGTGACATGTGCAAAGACCTGAAAGGCGGCGCGGCTTGTGTGCGCTCATGCCCTACCGGTGCGGCGCTACGTGTGTCGCCGGAGCAATTTTTGGATTACACCCGATAGGTTGCGCGGCAACTCGCCGTTTTAGTTTTTGGCGGAGTTCTGTGCGATGTGGATGACGCGCCGCGACGTGCAGGCGGCGTTGCAGTCGGAAAATAAATGGTCGCGATGCGTTCTGCTTCGCGCCCACTTTAAACATACAAACTCTAGAGTTGGCGGGCTTTTCTAGCCAAAAATGGCTGGAGAGGCGCACCTATCAATGAGTTTATATTTTAGCTCACATCATTCCCTGCCAGACTGCCGGATGGTTACCTACCGGGGTGGAAACTATTGGACGCTATTTCCACCCCTAAACCGGCAAGTTTTGCACGCTGTTTGACAGACCGGTCCCTTTGATTCGTGAAATTGGTCGTTGGACGATTCGACGGGACGGTTCGACATGGCATTTGATGCGCGCTAGAATGACCTCGTTGGTTTTGAATGGAACCCAGATCATGAACACACAACTCTTGCAGCAAGCTCGTGTGCTCGACATTGACGAGCAGATCGAATTGGTTGAAGCCATCTGGGACGGCATCGTCAGCCGTGGTGCCGCACCATCGTTGACCGAAGCGCAAAAAATTGAACTTGACCGCCGCCTCGCGGATCACCTTGCCAACCCCGATGACGTGGTTCCATGGAGTGAAGTGAAGGCAGCCGCGCTGGCCAAAATCAGGTAATGAGCCTGCCTGTTGCTTTTCACCGCGCCGCAAGTGAAGAGTTCATTGAAGCAAGCGTATGGTATGAAGCTAGGAGAGTTGGACTTGCTATTGAATTCATGGCCGAGATTGACCGTTGCCTGTCTTTGGCATCTGCACACCCCGTCCAGTTTGCCGTAGTTCGTGAGGACATTCGGCGCGTCGTCGCCAATCGTTTTCCTTACAGCGTATATTTTCGCGCAGAGAAAAATTGCATTCTTGTCTTGGCAATATTTCATGGCAGCCGAGACCCTGTCATTTGGCAATCAAGGGTCTAACTTTTTGTATCAATCAACGCGGTCGGAATCATATTATTTTGGAAATAATTGACGCTGGCTCCTTTGATCGTTTGCGCTCCTGCCCGACCGGTGCGGCGCTACGTGTGTCGCCCGAGCAGTTTTTGGATTACACCCGCTAGATTGCGCGGCACTTCGCCTTGTTAGTTTTGGCGGGGTGCATGCGATATAGGTGAAGCGCCGCGAAGGGCAGGCGGCGCGGTCGGCAAATAATTGGTCGCGACGCGTTCTGCCTCGCTGATGTGAATTTGCGGGCATATAGAGCCATTTCATTTGCGGCCTAATGGAGCCACCCGAGTTGCGGCCTAATGGAGCCAGCCAATTCGCGGCCTAATAGAGC
>JAYTBF010000148.1:0-1774 GCA_043737175.1 Burkholderiales bacterium | reverse complement strand
TGTCTGAATGGCCTTGGATGCGGCCGGCACGGTTCCACTCCGTTTCCCCGTGTCTGACCAAAATTAAGGTGGTCATTTGCTGATGGCCGTGAGTCCGCCCATATAGGGCTGCAATACATTGGGAATGGTCACCGAACCATCGGCATTCTGGTAGTTTTCCAGAATCGCCACCAGAGTGCGGCCAACTGCCAACCCCGAGCCATTAATGGTGTGAAGTGACTCCGACTTTCCGGCGGCGTTCTTGAACCGCGCCATCATACGACGCGCCTGGAACGCCTCAAAATTTGAGCAGCTGGAAATTTCCCGATAGGTATTTTGCGCCGGCAACCAGACTTCCAAGTCGTAGGTTTTGGCCGATGCAAATCCCATATCACCAGTGCAAAGTAACATGGTGCGAAACGGCAATTCGAGTTTTTTGAGAATGGTTTCGGCGTGCGCTGTGAGCGCTTCATGCGCCTCAGTCGATTGATCGGGTGTGACAATCTGCACCATTTCAACCTTGTCAAATTGGTGTTGCCGAATCATGCCGCGGGTATCCTTGCCGTAGCTGCCCGCCTCTGAGCGAAAACACGGGCTGTGGCAGGCGAACTTCAACGGCAATTCTTTCATGTCAACAATCGTATCGCGTACAAAGTTGGTGACCGGATATTCCGCGGTCGGAATCAGATACAAATCGCGCCCTTCAATTTTGAAAAGATCGTCCTTGAATTTAGCGAGACTCGATACGCCGTCCGCCGCTTCGGCGCCGACCATGTAGGGAACATACACCTCGGTATAACCGTGCTCCTGCGTGTGGACATCCAACATGAATTGGGCAAGGGCCCGATGCAAACGCGCCACCCCACCCTTTAAAACTGAAAAACGCGCGCCACTCAATTTGCTGGCGGTGGCAAAATCGATGCCGCCCAAGGCTTCACCCAAATCAGTGTGATCCTTGGGCGCAAAATCGAACACCCGTGGTGTGCCGTGGCGACGCACTTCGACATTTTCGTCGGCGTTTTTACCGTGCGGGACATCGGCACGGGGAATATTGGGAATGACGCGTAAAAATGCGTTGAGGGTCTCCTGCAAGGCACCAAGCGCCAGCTCATTGGCCTTTAACTCGTCGGCAATGCCACCCACTTCGGCCATGATGGCCGAGGCATCTTCACCCTTGCCCTTGAGCATTCCGACTTGTTTGGACAACGCGTTTCGCTTCGCCTGCAACTCTTCGGTGCGGATTTGCAAAGTTTTGCGTTGATCTTCGAGTGTACGAAATTGTGCCTCATCAATCGAGAACCCGCGCCGGGCGAGGCCGGCCTGTACCGATGGAAAATCTTTACGCAACAATTGGATATCTAACATCTTGTTTCCTTGGTCACAAATAGAATGTGGCTGGATTGCCTGATTTTTTGAAGGGTGATGGTTGATGACGACAAATCGTGGCGAATCATTGAATCAAACGCACCATCGCGCCACAGTCAACCTGAATAATGGAGAACCGCGCCCGCCGAGTGTTACCAAAACAACCTGCGCAAATTGCGCGCAAATAAAACGGGCGCTATCTCGATCGAGAGGAGCGGCTGGAGGGATTGTGATGCGGCGCGGGCCGGGTCACAAATAACGGGGTGGACGGGTTCATTTGCGGTATTTTGAATCAAGCGCCCGCATCTCTGCAAGTTTTTCTGCGATTTTGGCTTCCAAACCCCGATCGGTCGGTTGATACCAGTCCGGTCGGTCCATGCCATCCGGCAAATACTGTTCACCGGCAGCGTAACCACCAGTTTCGTTGTGT
>JAYTBF010000147.1:0-10772 GCA_043737175.1 Burkholderiales bacterium | reverse complement strand
TATGTGAGTTACTCCGCTTTTGTTGATTTGGATCGTGCCAACCTTTTCAACGTCCGAAATGTAAGTGAAAAGCCTATCTTGCAGCTTGGCGGGCTGGGTGAATTTGATGAATTTGGAACCTATCCGGTCTCCGTAATTCGTGATGGTAGTGTTGTTCGAGCTTACTATGCCGGATGGACGCGATGTGAATCTGTGCCATTTAACGTTGCCATTGGCATCGCGACCAGCAACGACGATGGCAACACATTTATCAAGTGTGGAAATGGGCCGGTCTTGTCCTACACATTAGACGAGCCGTTTGTGCTGAGCGGGCCCAAGGTCCGACGTTTCAATAATATTTGGTATCTGTGGTACATCGCCGGTCGAAAATGGAAGCTCGTGGATGGTCGCGCTGAGCCGGTCTATAAAATACGAATGGCATCGTCTGACGACGGGATTCATTGGCAAAAGATGAATCGAGACTTGATCGACAGCCGCATTGAAGAAGACGAGGCGCAAGCCAGCCCTGATGTGTTTTATGCGAACGGCAAATACCACATGTTTTTTTGTTATCGCTACAGCAGCCACTACCGCAGCAAGGAAAACGGTTACCGAATTGGCTATGCGTCCAGCGTCAATTTAACGGATTGGACACGTGATGACACCAAGTCGGGCATTGATGTTTCGTTAACAGGGTGGGATTCGGAAATGATCAGCTACCCGCATGTTTTTGCTTTAGACGGCATGACCTATCTTGTCTATTTGGGCAATCAGGTTGGAAGGTACGGTTTCGGACTGGCGCAGCTTGATGGGCAGTTGGAGTAGGGGTCGTTGGCAATGAAATGGAAAAAACTTGGAAAAATATTCGATCCAACGCAGCATGTGTTGCCGAATGATTGTGTGCAGTTTGCGCAGTCGCCACAGGCGATGGTGTTTGATGATTTTGTGCGCGTCTATTTTTCCACTCGTGCGGTAGATAACAAGAATGGGAAGTATTTAAGCCATATCGCGTATGTCGACCTGAAAAAAAACCTTCATGAAGTTATCCGCGTTTCTAAAAAGACGGTCATTCCACTTGGAGAGCTCGGCTGTTTTGATGAGCATGGAATTTTTCCGATGAGCGTTTTGCGCCATGGGCAGGAAATATTCGGCTACACCTGCGGGTGGAATCGACGTGTCTCGGTGTCAGTTGATACTGCAATTGGTTTGGCAATTAGCCGGGACAGAGGCGAAACGTTTCAGCGGGTGGGGGGTGGGCCTGTTCTTGCAGCCTCGCTGTACGAGCCATGTCTGGTCGGTGACGGCTTCGTGAAAAACATCGGTGGTGTATTTCATATGTGGTACATCTTTGGCACGGGCTGGAAATTGTTTGAAGACGGCGGGCAGCCTGACCGCACTTACAAAATTGGACATGCGGTTTCCCCAGACGGTATTCATTGGAGCAAAGAGGAGGCGCGGCAGATTATTAGTTCTAAACTTGGTCCGGAGGAAAGTCAGGCGCTACCGTCCGTGATCGAAATAGACGGAATGTTCCATATGTTTTTTTGTTATCGTCAATCGTCAGACTTTCGAGCAAACAAAAGTCGCGGCTATCAAATTGGACATGCCCGGTCAGATGATTTGGTGAACTGGGTTCGGGACGATGAAAATCCCAGCATACATGGGACGCCTGATGAATGGGACGCTGATATGTTGTGTTACCCAAATGTTTTTGAATGTGATAATAAAGTTTATTTACTTTATAACGGCAATGAATTCGGCCGGTATGGTTTTGGGCTGGCGGTCTTGGAACAATGAGTGCGACTGTTCAATATTCTCAAAACAAAGCTTCAGCGAGTGAAATAGATGCGCATTTGGCGTATTGCAGCGCGAATTTTGTACCCCACTTGGACGAGCGGGTTGACATCCCGCAATACGCAAAAAAAATCTCCGACGCAGCCGAACGATTTGAGGCTTGGGTAGATGGTAGGTTGGTCGGATTGGTTGCGGTTTATTGTAACAACGATGAAAAGAAATTTGCTTTTATGACCAGTGTAAGTGTATCCGCTGAGTGGACAGGCTTTGGAATTTCGGGCAAGTTGATCGGGGCATCTGTTGCCTACGCAAAAAAGACGGGAATGGAGCGAGTGCGTCTTGAGGTTGCAAGTGAGAATCTGGTCGCAATCGAGCTTTATCGCAAAAACGGCTTTGTGGCGAATGCGAAAACCAATTCGTTGATTTTCATGGAACTTATTTTGAAACGTGGGGCGGAAGATGAGTAACAAGCGCGACTACAACGTCGAATCGGGTGATGCTGATAATCATAAGTATGCATATGGTTTTGATTTTGACGTGATGCACAACTACATGGTCCAATCGTTCAAACCATTCTTTAATGGTGAGAGTTTGCTCGAGCTAGGGAGCTTCAAGGGAGGCTTCACTAAAAAACTTAGCCCTCATTTCGATGATGTGACCTGTGTTGAGGCCTCAGACGCCGCAATTGCCGAGGCACGGCAAAAACTTGGCCCCGCCGTTCAACTTATTAATGCGCGTTTCGAAGATGTGGTTCTTAATCGCCGTTATGACAACATTGTCATGACCCATGTTCTAGAACACCTGGATGACCCGATATTGGTATTAAAACGAGTCAATGATGAATGGCTGGCAGAGGGCGGCCGGTTTTTTTTGGTTTGTCCGAACGCCAACGCGCCGTCCCGTCAAATTGCCGTCAAGATGGGGCTGATTTCGCACAATGCCGCTGTCACGCCCGCCGAGTTGGAGCATGGCCATCGCTGCACTTATTCGCTTGACACCTTGGAGCGCGACGCGGTGGCAAGCGGGCTATCCGTTATTCATCGATCGGGAATATTTTTTAAGGCGCTTGCCAACTTCCAGTGGGACCGCTTGTTGCAGACAGATATTATTTCGAAAGAGTATCTGGATGGTTGTTATCAGTTGGGGCAGCAGTATCCCGATCTGTGCTCAAGTGTTTTCCTCGTTTGCGAGAAGGGAAAGAAATAACGTGCCCTCTACTAAATTAGTACGTCTCTTTCAAGTTTGTTTCGAATAAATGACAACATTAATATTCCCAGCGGGCATGCCCAGAGCGATAGCATTTCTAGGCGATTGTTTACTGCAAAAAAAACAAGTCGTTGGTGCGTCATCATTGTTGCAAGACCCAAGCCGTGCTCAATTCCCGGACTGGGCCTATTTGCCATATATCAACGACGTAAATTTTGCCAATGCGCTTATCCAAATCATTGCTCAAAAAAATGTCACTGAAATCTACACCGCCAATCCTGTTGTCTGGGGAATACTAAAAAAACAATTGCCGAAAATTGCCTCTCATGTGCATTTATTGGGAGAGGCGCCAGCCGATGAGATGCTGGCAAGTTACCGCTCATCAAAGTGCATTGCCGAAATGCTGTGGAGCCAGCGGGATTTTTTGGCGATGGATGACCCAGCACAATCGCGCATGCGGGCGGATGAGTTCACGGCATTGGTTCGGCACGCCGACGCCATTCCCGGCATGTGTGATCATCAAAAATTGCTGGCGCTATCAGAAATATTCCGAATGGCGCCGCTGGGTGATATCGTCGAAATTGGCAGCTGGTGGGGAAAATCAGCTTTCATATTGATGTTTCTCGCGCGTCGTTACCTAATCGGAAAATTGCTTTGCGTCGACCCTTGGTCTGATGCCCATCTTGTGCAAGACGATCAATTGGTTGATGACGCGTCTGCAGAGATCAGCGCTGAAGAGGCGCATCAAGTCTTTATCGCAAACTTGTTGCCCTATAGTATTGGTAGCAGCGGAAATATTAATTTCCTACGCATGCCGTCAGTCGATGGTGCTGCGTTTTATCGAGAAAACGCCAAGATTAATACTCGGCCGTTTGGCGAGACGCAATACGCAGGAAAAATTTCCGTTTTGCATATTGATGGCAATCACGCGCTAGCTGCGGTCAAGGAAGACACGGAGGCGTGGGCAGGCCTTGTGGCGGCTAGTGGATGGATCGTGTTTGATGACTACAAGTGGGCCTATGGTGATGGCCCGAAAGTCGTTGCTGATGCTTTTGTCCAAAAAAACATCAAAAAAATTGCCTGCGCATTTTTTACCGGCGGAGCTCTATTTGTGCAATTGAGCGAAGGTGTTGAATACCAGTAGGTCGACGTCACCCTCTTTTATCTGCGTGCAAGGCGCTGAAAATATTTGTTGCCGCAACGAGTAATGAAGTATCTCCGCCGCGTTTGGCAATGAGTTGCAACCCTAGAGACATTTCGTTTGTTGCCAGTCTGCCAGGAACACTGATCGCCGGCGTATGCAGCACCGATGCCAATCGATTAAATACGGCATCCCCGGTTGAGCTGAAGCCAAACGGTGCCGTGCCCGGTGCGGCGGGCATCAGCCAAACATCCCAATCATCAAACAATTGATCGGCTGCGATTCGTGCATTTTCTGCAGCAGCTAGGGCAAACAAATATTGTTCGCGCGGGATGGCGGAACCTTCATCCAACGCAACGGCCAGTGCCGGCGTTAGCAAATCCCGATGCTGGCTGAGCTCAGGGTGGTACGCGCGCGCCGACTCGTAATATTGAATAGTCTTTTGATGTTCAATAATTTCATCAAGTAGCGCAGGTAGAGCAAGGTCGGCAACAATGTGTCCGGCGTCAATCATGTCGTGTTTTGCTTTGGTGATGGCCGCGCGCATTTCGTCGCTGGCAAACTCCAGCCAATTGGTCACACAGCCAATTTTCAGGCGGCGATGCGAATGGCCTTGCACATCCTCCCTCAGTGCCGTCTCACCGGTCATTGCCGCGAGCCACGCCTGACAATGTTCAATTCGTCGCGCAAAAACACCCACCGTATCGAGTGTTTCCGATTGCACCTTGACGCCGATTCGCGGCACCAAATCAAACGACGGCTTAAATCCAAATACTCCGCAGTATGCCGCTGGGCGCAATATCGACCCTGCCGTTTGTGTGCCAATGGCGATGTCGACATTTCCAGCGGCGACAGCGGCCGCGGAGCCGGCTGACGAGCCGCCCGGTGAATATTCCAGATTGATTGGATTACGTGTTTCGGCAGGCACAAAGGTGGCGAATTCGGTTGTGACGGTTTTGCCGACGATCAATGCACCGGCTGCGCGCATCAAAGACACACAGGCTGCATCAATGTGAGCAGGGTGGACGTTGGCATAAATGGCCGACCCACAGCGGGTGGGCAAAGCGGCAACGTCGATAATGTCTTTTACGCCGACAGTCAGGCCGGCGAGTGGCCGTGAAGAATGTTTTTTAAACTCGCCTATTGGTGCGGCACTCGAATTAATAATGTCCGTAAATGCGCACCACGCCTTGAGTTTTATGTCCTTCTCTTTGATGTCGGCAATCAGTGCCGCAAGCGTTTCTGATTTCATGGTGCAGTGTCGCTTGCCACTAGCGCATGCCCGGCATCATGCCCTTCATGCCCCGCATCATTTTGGCCATGCCGCCGCCCTTCATCATTTTCATCATCTTTTGCATTTGCTCGAATTGGGTCAGTAGTTTGTTGACTTCCTGCACACTCACGCCGGCGCCGGCGGCGATGCGGCGTTTGCGTGAGGCCTTAAGCAGATCCGGTTTGCGGCGCTCGAGGGGGGTCATTGAATTGATGATTCCCTCAGTGCGTTTAAGTTGTTTTTCCTGAAGATCTGGTGCTTGGTTGGCAGCCTGCGTTAATTGCGCGGGAAGTTTATCCATCAGGGCGCTCATGCCGCCCATTTTGCGCATTTGCGTGAGCTGCATTTTGAAATCGTCAAAATCGAAGTTCTTGCCCTTCTTGAATTTCTCGGCGAGCTTTTGCGCGGCATCGGTATCCACCGATTGTTGGGCGGCTTCGACCAGCGAAAGAACGTCGCCCATGCCGAGAATGCGTGATGCCATGCGTTCCGGATAAAACGCCTCCAGCCCATCCATTTTTTCGGATACACCAACCAGCTTGATTGGTTTGCCAATGATGTGCCGCACCGACAGCGCCGCGCCACCGCGCGAGTCACCATCCAGCTTGGTCAGCACCACGCCCGTCAACGGCAACGCCTCGTTAAACGCTTTGGCAACATTGACCGCGTCCTGGCCCTGCATGGCGTCAACCGTGAATAGGGTTTCGATCGGTGAGACGGCGGCATGCACCGCCTTGATTTCGGCCATCATGGCCTCATCAATGGCGAGTCGGCCGGCGGTATCGACAATCAACACATCATGGAAATGGGTTTTGCCCCATTGTTTTGCCGCAATCGCAATATCCACCGGTTTTTGAGAAATATCACTCTCAAAAAAGTCCACGCCGACTTGTTTGGCGAGGGTGCGCAATTGTTCAATGGCGGCCGGACGATACACGTCCACACTGACCACCAACACTTTTTTCTTGAATCGCTCGCGCAGTAACTTGGCAAGTTTGCCTGCGCTGGTGGTTTTGCCGGCGCCTTGCAAACCAGCCATGAGGATCACGGCAGGCGGGGTGGTGGAAAGATTGATCGGTAGTTTGTTGAAGTCCGGCAGGCGTGGTGCAGCAGGTGCGGATTGGCCGTTCTCCACCTCGCCGCCCATCAGCGCAATCAATTCCTGGTGAACAATCCCGACCAATGCCTGCCCCGGTGTGAGACTTTGTAACACTTCCGCTCCCAGCGCCTTTTCCTTTACACGGGCGATGAAATCTTTAACAACCCCCAGCCCGACGTCCGCTTCCAGCAGCGCCATGCGCACATCACGCAGTGCGTCGGCCACATTGGTTTCGGTCAGGCGGGACTGGCCGCGCAGCTGTTTGACGATGCCATTGAGGCGATTGGTGAGGTTATCAAGCATGGTGACGGTCAACTCTAATATGGTGTGGAAAAGCGCGGTACAGGTAAACTATGGCTATCCGTTAATTTCAAGACTTCGGCTTTTGCCAACAGCAGCGCCAAAAACAATCTTTCGTGCTCGACCTTAATTTTATCACTGCCGTCCTATACCTCGCCGCCAGTGCCGGCGCGTGGGTGGCCGCACGTGTGGCCAGTGATGCGGGATCAACCGTGCCAACTGGGGCGGATGGCTGGCCGAAAGCCGCGCTGTGGCTTGGGTTATTTACCCATGCGCTCGCGATTGGCTGGGCGTTGTTTGGCGGCGCAACCGCGGGCATCAATATAGGCTTTTCGCATGCCATTTCGTTGCTGGTCTGGTTGACGCTGCTGAGTTATATCCTGGTCGGACGCGACACCCGCTTGACTCGGCTGGCCACGCTTTATCTGGCACCGGTTGCCGCCTTGGCCGCCGCGTTGGTGGTTTGGTTGCCGGGCAATCGGCCGATGGACTTTGGCAGGATCGACTTTGCTTTTGGTCTGCATGTGGTGGTCGCAGTGATGGCCTATGCCCTGTTCACG
This sequence comes from Burkholderiales bacterium, assembly GCA_043737175.1. GTDB lineage: Bacteria > Pseudomonadota > Gammaproteobacteria > Burkholderiales > Usitatibacteraceae > UKL13-2. The sequence continues at coordinate 3,420 of JAYTBF010000147.1, read as the reverse complement.
GTGGCGGCGTTGCATGCGGTGTTGATCTTGATCCTGCAAAGGCAATTACACGCCGCGTCCATTGCTTCCGGTCAGGATGGCCTGCCCCCGCTGATGCGCATTGAAAAATTGATGTTTCAGTTGTTATGGATTGCGTTTATATTGCTGACCGCCACGTTGGCGTCAGGCGTATTTTTTTCAGAAGCGCTATTCGGAAAACCGTTTGCCATTAATCACAAGACCGTATTTGCCGTCATGTCGTGGTTTGTGTTCGGCGGGTTGTTGGCTGGGCATTTATTTGCCGGATGGCGCGGCACGCTTGCAGTTCGCTGGACCTTGATTGGGTTTGCCATGCTGCTGTTATCGTATGTCGGCAGCAAATTTGTTTTAGAAGTGATTTTGAAGAGGGTTTGAGCGATTCACTCCAGGCGAAATGTGAGCACCATGTGACGGAAAAAACATCTTTATCCCATTTCTCCGGACTTTGAAGTTATAAACAACATTGTTTATAATATAATTTATGAAGAGCAAAGAATTCAAGCGCTGGCTGGCCCAACAAGGCGCGCCATTCCAGCCCGCCAAAGGCTCGCATATAAAGGTGTACCTCAATGGCAAGCAGTCTATTTTGCCGATGCACAACACCGATCTCAAAACAGGCACGCTGGAAGGCATCAAGAAACAACTCGGATTGAAATAAGGAGCACACCATGTTTATGTACCCTGTCACGCTCACCCCTGACGAAATCGATGGCGGATTTGTTGTCACTTTCATTGATATTCCCGAAGCCATCACCCAGGCTGAAACTAAGGACGAGGCTTTGGCCGCCGCGAGGGATGCGTTGGAGTCCGCCATCGATTTCTATTTTGAGGATAAACGCGCCGTGCCTATGCCATCAAAGGCCAAGCGTGGCCAGAATGTGATCGAACTGCCGGCCAGCCTGTCAGCCAAGGTGCTGCTGCTCAACGAGATGATCGCGCAGGACGTGCGGCCTGCAGAGCTGGCGCGCCGCTTAAACACCAGTCCTCAGGAAGTGAATCGCTTGACCAATGTGCGGCATACCACCCGCATTGACGGTATTGCCGCTGCGCTGCAGGCGCTGGGAAAACACCTGGACATGCGGGTTGTTTGAGCATGGCCAATAAGGAAGCGCTGCGTTCATGACCGACGAATTCCCCCTGTCCTGGCTATTTGGTACGCTGGCTACATTGCTAATCGGCTCCGGATTTTTTTCCATGTCAGAAACCTGCATGATGTCGCTGAATCGATATCGCTTGCGGCATCTGGTCAAGCAAGGTTCACGTGGCGCACGGCTGGCACAGTCGCTTCTCGATAAAACCGAAGAGTTATTGTCGTTCATCCTCGCCGGCAATACGGTCCTGAATGCCGCCACCACGATTCTGGTCGCGGAGATTTGCCGCAGACTGTTTGGTGAGGGGGAGTATGTGCTGGCCATCGCCACTGCGGCCGCTTCATTTACGATTTTGATTTTTGCAGAAATATTGCCGAAGGTCTTTGGTGCGCGTTTTGCTGAGCAACTCGCGCTCATCGCCAGCTATGTACTGACGCCGTTGGTGCGGATCACGTTGCCGGTGATGTGGTTCATCAATATCTTGGTGCGCGGCATATTGAGACTATTTCGTATCAAACCGGTTGCCGAGGGAGCACAAAATCTATCGATGGAGGAAATGCGTACCCTGGTGTTGGAGGGTGGTCAGTTCATTCCTAAAAAACATCACAACATCATGGTCAATTTATTCGACCTCGAATACATGACGGTTGATGACACCATGACACCGCGCGCGTTGATTGAAGGCGTGAATATCGAGGACAAAATCGAAGCGATTCGCGCCTCATTGGCGTCCTCGCATCACACCCGTATTGTTGTCTATGAAGACGACCTTTCCAACGTGATCGGCCTGGTGCATGCGCGCAAGGTGCTGAATGCGTCGGAGAAAGAGCCGCTGTCAAAACAAACGCTACGCGAGATCATGCGCGAACCCTACTTTATTCCGATGGGCACCCCGCTACTGCAACAACTCACGCATTTTCAGAGTAAACAACGGCGCACTGCATTGGTGGTCGATGAATACGGCGAGATTCAGGGGCTGGTTTCGCTACAGGATATTTTGGAAGAGATCGTCGGTGAATTCACCAGCCAATCACCCATGAACGCGGGCATGTTTCGCAAAGAAGCTGACGGCAGCATTATTGTCGAGGGTTCATGTCCATTGCGGGTGTTGAATCGTAAGTTAGGTTACGATTTCCCGATTGATGGTCCCAAAACCATGAATGGATTGTTGCTGGAAAGGCTCGAAGTCATCCCGGAACCGGGCACTTCCGTCAAAATCGGCGGTTATCCGATTGAAATTTTGCAGACCGAGGATCGCAAGGTGAAAGTTGTGCGACTGTCGAAACGTCCAGCGTAACCGCCGCACATCATCCGCCTAGTTTGCCGGCAATACACCGATGTCGGCTGCGTCGCCTTCACCGCCACGTTTGCCATCACTGCCCATGGAATACAGCGCAAACGGCTGTCCACCGGCACCGGGAACACTGTATTGGTAGGGGTTTTTCCACGGGTCGAGAGGCAATGCGTCTCCATCCAGGTACGGGCCGCGCCAGCGTGATGCCGTGGTCGATTCAGCAGGTTTGGTCACCAGCGCAGCAAGCCCTTCTTGCGTGGTCGGGTAGCGGCCAACATCCAACCTGAACGTTTCAACGGCGCTGCGTAACATCTTTGCCTGCGTGGCGGCCAGTTTTGGTGCTTCGCGGTCAAGTGTGCCGAGCAAACGCGGACCCAGCAGACCCATAATTGCCGCAATAATGGCGAGTACCACCAGCATTTCCATGAGGGTGAAACCAGCAGAATTTGAACGTTTTAATTGGCGCGACATCATTTAACCTTAGAGTTGGTCGTGCTGGTTGTTGCCAGTGAAAGCAGATTATCCCATTCTAAGATTGGAATGCGCGCGATTGGTTCTGCGCCGCCATTGCCATCCGGCTGAAATACGACGATTTCAGCTTCTTGAATGCCGGTCATCACACGCTCTTCGTGACGCGCGCTGCTGTGTGTATGCGAAATCAGCAAAATATTTTTGCCCTTTGGCGGGGTCGCCGCCAGCAATTTAAATCGTAGTGCATTGACATCGGTGCCAACCCGCTGACCGATAGTGTGATTGAGGTCCTCCGTCACCTCCACCTCGCCTATGGCCATGGTCGTGGCAGTGTCGCGCACGCGACAAAACTGACTGGTCTTGACCGAGGCAATTGGCAATTTGAGTTCGCGAATGGCCGCCCCAACTTTTTTGGCCTGTTCTTTTCCCGCATCAGAAATATTGCGTTGAATGGCACAGTTTTCCCACCATGCTGGAAACTTCAGTATTTCCTGGTCGACTCCGACAGTCGATGAGGCGTGCCGCATGTACAGGTTGTAACCGCCG
>JAYTBF010000146.1:0-4586 GCA_043737175.1 Burkholderiales bacterium | reverse complement strand
CGGGTAAAACGACCGAGCACGAGCTTGGGGCGGAGCACGCGCGCATAGGCATCGCACCATTGCTGCAACAGCCGTTCATGCTGTAGCAGCCGTCGCTTGCCGCCGATCTCCGCAAGGAAGCCAAGCTTGGGCAGCTCCGCCATCACCCAACCCACCGTACCGTGTGCAACCCCGGCGGCGACCGCAATTGCACGGTAGTTTTCATCGGCCATTTTTGGATTACAAATGAGCGCAAACAACACTCGTAGCCCGGCCGCTTGAAAGGTGCGGCCCGCTTGCGCAGGTGCATCAACATCGTCCGCAGCTTTTTTGCCGCGAACATACACGTACCAGGGCGGACGATTGATGTACGCATTGCCCGCCGCATCGGCGAAGGCGATGTTTTGTTCCTTCAATGTTTCGGCCATCGGCGGCGTGACGTAGTCGGCGAACAGCATGCCGGTGTCGCCATATGGCCTGAGCTGAAGCAGGACCATCCCAAGGTTGGCCGGCCGCAGCCCTCGTTTTACCTCGACGGTATAGGTCGTTTTGTCATCGCCGCGTGCAAGCCGTAACAGCGCATCGGGCCTGGTGGGCCCGCCAGTCAACATGGGTGGATGTGCAATGAATTCCCCGGCGAACCCCAGCGCACGCAGGTGGGTAAGCACGGCTTCAAGCAGAGCGGTCTCGGCAGGCTTGTTGTATTTGTCCATTATTGACAATTGTCCACGCATCGCGGACAATTGTCAATAATGGACGAGCGGCCGCAATAGCAACCAAAACACCTTTTTGTTCAACACGTTAACGCGTTCATAAAACATGAACGCGGCCCAAAAGTGAACGAGAACACGCGCCTGGCCCGATTAATCCATCACCTATGCTGTATGCATACTACTTATGAACAAAAGAAAACGCGCACGAATTTCTACAAAACTCTTTTACTGGCGGGCGTTTCGGGGCAGAAAAGGCTGAAACAGCAAGCGGGGCATGGACTTCAAAAAATATGCCTGACACGAATGGCACCACTCTTCCGCCGACACCGCGCATCGCCAACGCTGAGGCCAGCCGCCAGGTGCGCACATAAAATTCGCCCCACGTCAGACGCCGTGCGCCATAAATCACCGCCGTGCGATTGGGATACACCGCCGCCGCCTTTGGAAAAAAAACGACAACGGCGTGAGCGCGGTGAAATTGGCCGGGTTCTTTTCCAGACCCTGATCATAAATCGCCATGGCGGACCTCGTGAGTGAATACGACGGTGCGGCGAAATTAATTACGGTGATTATCCGGCAAGCCGGGTCAGCCGTTGGGTGACTTTCGCGACCTTTGCGACATTGGGATCACTCGCGCTCATTTGAAATAATCCGCCAGCAACCGTTTTGCCGCATCGCGCTCGCGCGCTTGCCCAGCACGGATTGCATCGAATAGCGCAAGCATTGCGTAGAGCTTCTCGTCGCGCATCGCCGCTTCCGGTACAGATGGATAAAGTGGTGCCAGGCTCATTCCACGCACCGGCCCATTCGGGTGTGGCCACACGGGCACCGGATCGCTTGAGCCCTCGATGATTTTGTTGAGTGGCGGTGCGGCATAACCTGTCGGCAGGCCACGCGACTGCATCCCCCACACCGGTGGAAACGTGTACTTTGCGCCATACAACACAAACTCTTTCAGCTGTGATTTGAGCACCGTCGGCCAACCCTCATGTGTGCTCACCAACTTCGCCTCGGCTGCGCGCTTTAGCGAGGCATGCACGGCAGAGGCCGCCAACCCGGTTGCATCGGCGAGTTCGGCGTAGTTGCCGGGCGTACCTTCGCGGCTCAACAATGCCAGCAGCACGAAGAGGTCTTGGGGCTTCAGCGAAGATTGACTGTTGAAGATTTTGGCCATTATTCTTTATTCTTGAATTAAGAATACATTTGGCTAACTCTAACTATTCCGGGCTATGTTGTAAATATTCTCAATTCAAGAATAAAGAATAACAAGTGAACAATCATCTGGCATGGTGCTCATATGCGATATGCATATCGCATATGCCCAATATCGAGAGCGGCATAAAATAATGAAAGTCTAACATTGGTGGGGTATTTGAAGTAAAAATGCCTGAAAACGAATGCCAATAAACGACTTTGTAAATCGCTTAAACCCGGACAGTTCGCTTACACCCTCGACTGCGAGCGAATGTAATTTGCCAGAACCAACATCAGCGCTTTCGCTGTTTCAGGCGCAACCGCCTCACGCGAATTGCCTATAAAAGTCTTTAATGCTTTGGGCTCCAACACCCACACACCCAACTTGGCAAAATCAGCCGGCTCAACCCACCAGCCGGGGAAAACAACGACTGGTTGCACGCGCACTTTCAGCCCCGCTTCCGCAAAATAATTTTTTAGCCAATTGGCCTGCGCTTTGGCTTGAATGATTGGGTTGCGATCGAGCTTGCGGCCATTCGCCAATATCCCATCGTTGGCGACGGTAATATTTGCCTCACCGCGCGTTGGCTTTGAAAGGGTTTTGGTCTCGATGGTATAGACGCCCTGTGGACCGATCAGCACATGATCAATGTTTGCATCGCCAGTGCCGATGTCGTGCAGCACGTGAAAGCCCTCGATCCGAAACCCTTCCAGATATTGGCCAACGGCACGTTCGCCATCAAGCCCCTGCTTGAGTTGTTTTGCTTTTTTGAAGGCCACCCAAAACCAACAAACCGAACCGATCACGAAGGGAAGGGCTACGATCGTTAATGCCATGGGATGGATCACTCGTGGATTGAAGTAACGCCACCATTCCCACGCAACCATCAACAAGGAAATCGCAATGACCAACAACGGAAAGAGGAGGTTGTCGGTAAAGTGGTCATCCAGCGCGCGTTCGAGTGACTGGCCCGCGTTGTGGAGCGGTGATTTTTTAAGAGGTGACTTGGTCTTCACGGAGATCCTCCTTTACGGGCGAAAGGAATTGCAACAGCAGGTGGGATGTGCACTTCTGAAAATGTTGCGCCTGGTACTGCAATTTCCGGCGCAGTTCGATTGGTCAAAGGAGGCCGGCAAGCCGATTTGTCTGGAGCATGTTGGCTGGAAATAAAATATGATGCTCCGCGTAGCGTTGGACGGTCCAAGCCGCCCCGTGCTTCCGGCTTAACTCTGCGAAAGGCGTGGCAGAAACAATGAATGCCGTAACTTCGTGAACAGGGCAACCGGGAGCTAGCAGCACATTGGCAAGATGCTTCCCAATTCCTATCGCAAGCTGAACCTTGTTGTTGATATCAGGTGCATCGTCCTGGCGCATTCCGTGTGGCTCAATAAAAATTAGTCGTTGCCTGCCGTCGGCTTTCTGGTGCCAGAGAATGAAGTCAGGATAGAATCCCTCCGACTCAAAGAATCCGACGCCCTTTCCTCGGCTTAAGTTTCGTAGGAGGTAAATGGTTTCCCCGGCATGAACAGTAGCGCCCGTTGCCGCCCAGTAGTCGCGCAGCATCTCCGCAAACGCTTGTTCGCTTGCGGTCAGCGATGGCGGAGTGATGGTCAGGCGCTGCTTCTCGCCAGCGTTTGTCGTGGCGTGATTGGCGGGATTTTCCGCATCCAAAATCAGTGGCTGATAAAGGTGTTCCCCGAAGTGCGCCACGGCCATGACTGCCTCTTGGCCCGTCCACGCCTGTTGCGGACACTGTGCAATGAGGACCTTTAAATCGTGAATAAATTGGTGGGAAGTAGATGCCAACTTCTGCGGCACGCGCACCTTATAGGTGAATTTGTAGTTCGCGTGGTCCTCTCGCAGCAGAGGTAGCGTCATATTTTGTGTCTCCCACGTTTGTTGGGCGCGGCGGTAAATCCGGTCGAAGACCCCTTTCAGCAAATCAAAGACGGCACTTTCCCAGCGCTGCCTCGCACCCCATGAATCCAATTGATGGAATTCTGAATCAGCCTGCACGAATAATTCGCTTGATTGTGCCGCAAGCAGTGCCCGGACATCAGCCGCGCTAAACCCGATGTTGTCGAAACCTTGCTCGCGGGCGTGCCGACATAGTCGAATGTAGAGGGCGCTTTGGTCCACGAATGGAAACCACACGCAGTCAGCAAGCGCCGTTGACGTGGCGGTTACTCGTGCAGCGTTCGCACCCCCATCATCGCTTTGCAGCCCTTCAAATTTCGTCGCGCGGCGCACGGTGATGGCCCGGCGTGATGGCACGTTGCCAAGATGCAAAGCGTCCAGACGAACTGCTTGGTCATGCTTGAATCGATCTTCGCCTGGCCATTCCGGAAGGTGTAGCGCGGGCGGATTCGGCTGGTCTATCGTCCGCCAGAGTTCTAGATCAAACTCCAGGAAGCCCCCACCGTCCACGCCCTCGAGCTCAATGGTCTCCCGAAACTTCGTCATGTATTTCGAGTCGATGGCGAAGACAAACAACCGCTCGAGCAACGGTAAGGAAGCCGGGTGCGTGTAGCCGGGGAGATATTTCGACCGTTTGAGTAGACGGCGCAGGCCAAGTAGCCGTACACCGCGGCCGAAAAGCTGGATGATCTCCGAGCCTTCGCTCTTGCCGATGTTAATCAAACCCAGTGCGCTCACTCGCCAACTAGACCAGCCCTCGATGAATTTCTTGGCGCCGAGCA
>JAYTBF010000145.1:0-4589 GCA_043737175.1 Burkholderiales bacterium | reverse complement strand
GTAGGAGAAGGTCGTCACACCGCCATCGGGTGCCGTGTCGCTCAGCATGCGATCGAGCTTGTCGTCGCCTTCATAGGCAAAGGTGGTGCTGGTGGTGGGGGTGCCGATGTAAGGACGGGTGACGCCTATCTTGCGACCACGGGAATCATAACTGGTGGCGACACTGACGGTGCTGCCGTCAAAGGACTGGCTGTCGCGGCGGATTTCGCGCCCCAGAATGTCGATGTGGCTGGTGGTGGTTGGTGCACCGGATGACACGCTGGTGATCGACATGACTGCACCGGCAATTGCGCCACCGGCATAGGTGGTCGATTGATTGACCCCAAGCTTTGAATAGCTGGCGAACTTACGACCAAGGCGATCATAGCGTGCGGTTGAAAAAACGTTGTTGGCGTCAGTGGTCTGCTTGACGGCACCAAAACGTTCGTCGTAGAGGCTGGTTGCGGTATGGCCGAGTGTATTGGTGGCGCTGGTGGCAAAGCGTTTGTATCCGTCGCCATATACCACCGTGGTTGTCCTGCCGACCAACCCCAGACCGGTGACGGTGGTTTTGTTGCGGTTGCCAACGCCATCGTTGTATTCGTAGGCTGTATTGATCGTGAGAGACGTATCAGATGCATTGGGTTCGATTGTCTCGGTTTCAACCAAGTGCGTGCCGAACTTGTAGGTAAAGGCCGACGCGCGGGTGAGCGACGGCGTTGATGGTGCTGTTGACAACACCGAAACGATGGTCGGCCGACCGATCAACCAATTGGCAACGTCTTCATCACCAAAGGCGGTGCTAGTCGTTTTGGCAAATCCATCGGAGGTCGAAACGGTGCTTGAGCTCACATTGCCATAGCTATCGATATTGGCAAGTAGTGTGCTTGAGGTTGTCGTGATGTAGGGCGTTGCCGGTGAGTTGGGTTCAAAGGCTTGGTCAATACTTTGGATGGCGTAGGGTTGCCAGATCGTCAGGCCATTCAAACCGGCGAGTGTTTTTTTGTCCCAAGTGATGGTTTTAGTCGAGAGTGTTACGCCGGTGCTGCTCTTGGCGACCGTTTGGGTTGGCACGCCGGCCAGCCGATTTGCATAGTCCCGCTGGTAGGTTGTCGTGGTGGTGCGATTGGTCAAGTCATCTTTGACGGTGCGCTCGCTGAAGCCGAGTAACCCTCCGCCTTGGGCGTGACCCTGCAGCCCTTTGTAGGTATAGCTGAAGCTTCGGTTGGTGCCAATACCATCCTGGGTGGACATGCTGCTGACCACGTACATCGGTGATTGGATGTCGAGCGCGGGGAAGGTTGCGGTGTTGCCTTTGGTGTAGACACCACCACTCGCGACAGTTTGCGTGAGTGGTCTATAGGCAAAGTTCGCAGTCTTGCCAAGGCCATCGGTAGCGCTGAGAAGCAAATCTGGAATCTTGCTTACCGCGGTCAGCAACGTCCATGTCGAAGTTGGGCTGGTATTGACAATCAGGTCGGTGCGCCCATCACCATTGAAGTCGCCAGTGAGGTGCGAGCTAAAGAACTCATTTGGGCTTGTTGGCCCTGACCAATTCGTTGAGCAATCGAGGCCGGTTCCAGTTGAAAAACACATTTTCCAACTGCTACTGCCGATATATTGGGCAATATCGGTTCTGCCGTCCCCGTTAAAGTCACCAAGAACATAACTATCATTGTTGGAGACACGACCTTCCCAACGCTGGCACTTGCCGTTTGTGCCAAGCTGGAATGTGCCATCGCCACGCGATAAACACACGTACCAACCGGTGGCATCGTTTGCATCAATGCCAACCAAATCAGCCATGCCATCACCATTAAAATCGGCCACAACAGTTTTATAGGCAAAATTCCCGCTCGCCTGGGTCAGCGGCTTCAAATCAAAACCCGATTGACCAACACCGCCGCCAAACTTGGAAAGCGCAACGCTCCAGTTGGTGTCTGCTCGATAGCCAGCGAGATCAGCGCGGCCATCGCCGTTGAAATCCGCGACAACAATATTGCCGCCGCCCTGAGCATCTTGCTGCTCCATTGGTCCATCAACCGTAACGCAAGGCAAGAACCCTGCTCCATTGGACAGACAAATTTTCCATTGCGTCACGGTCGTGGCAGTATCACGTCCCAAATAGAAAGCCAAATCAATGCGGCCATCACCGTCAAAGTCTCCGGCAAATACACTTGCGCTATTTGCATTTGGCGAGGCGATGGACTGTAGGCCGCAAGAAAAACCAGTGGTCGCTTGTTTGGTGGAATAGCAAACCCACCATTGATCGGATCCAAAGTGGCTTACGATATCCGTTGCGCCATCACCATTGAAGTCACCCATGAGCAAGCGCGCATCACTTCCGGAGCCACTCCATGTTTGTAGCGCTCCAGTAGCGCCAAGCTGAATATTCCAATTTCCACTTCCTGCATAGCGAATAAAATCCGTTTTGCCGTCGCCATCAAAATCGCCTGTTTTTGTAATGCCTTGGCCAATTGGATCTGACGCTAGACTGGTTGTAAAGGCGAGATCACCTGCGAGTAATTTCTGCCAATTGAATGTGGACAGCGGCAAACAAAGTGACGTCCCGCCTAACCATCCACATTCCTGAACTGACGCTAACAGGGAGCGCGGCACACCGAGGCTAGGCACCGGGTCATAGGCCAATGTGTATGTGCGTACAATATCAGCACCTAGTTTGGTTGTAATTGTACTGAGGCGCTTAAGCTGCTGTGAAGTCGCACCGCCACTATCGAACATCACGGCACTTTCGCTGCCTAAGTTATTTTCGTATGCGAATTCAACAGACGCATATGGGGCAAACGTAGTCGTACCCGTGTATCGAATGCGCTGGGGCCGCTGGGCAAGATCGGCGTCTTTTTCGTACTCAACCAAGTAGTAGTTGCCTAGACGATCAACAGCTTTGCTCAGCGACCACACTTTGACTGCATTGTTGATTGCTACACCTGCCGAGTTGACCGCCATGATGCGGGCGTGGCCGGCCACAATGCCGGCGGACAAGCCCGCCTCGTCGGTACCGTAAAACATGATGAGCCCGGATTTGCTTTCGACTTTCCAGACGTCTCCTGTTGTGTTGAACGTAATGCGACTAAAGCTATCGCGCTCGGTACGGTATTCCTTGATTGTTATTCCCATTGTGGAGGTAACCTCGATCAGGCGTTGTCCATCCAGACAGTAACCGTCATTCGCGTCGTAGGAAATCTTGCCTTTAATGCCATCGGTGTAATAATTTTTTGGGCAACGGTGAATTGCAGACAATCCTGTCAACGTCCAGCCCACCCCAACCAATCCGCCACCACCTTGGCTGCTGTAGCTTAAGCCGACACTCGGCATCATGCCTGCGGTCCCAGGTGGCAAAGCGATCGGAATCGAGTAGCCAGCCGACCCTGACTCGGAAACGTCGAAGCTGCCTGCCGTGGCACCGACGGCCACACCGGTCGGATCAGGCACGCTATTGCTGGTATCAGCTGCCGGGTTGTCGCTTGCTGCTAGCGAACTGGCAGCGGCAACAACAAATTGAATGGCCGCCGATGTGGTGGTGGTGCCAAAGTTATCGGTTGCTTTTGCAGCGATGTTGTAGGTGCCAATACCAGGGGAAGACCATGACAGAACGTATTGGCCATTTGTTGCTGATGTGGCGGCCGGCTGAATCAAGCTCGCGCCATTGAAGAATTCGACTTTTGTAATCGATCCGCCTGCCGCAGGACTCGATGCGGTTGCGGCAAGCGGAAGATTAATCAGTGGGGCAAAAATATTGCTGCTCGGCGCGACCATCTGAACAACCGGCGGCGCACTACTGACCTGCACCGATATATTGGGTGTCGCGGCACCAAATGAATTCGACGGATCCTGAATCATTTGCCACTGGAAATTGTAGGCACCGGCCGTTACTGGCGCTGTTACATTAAAACTAAATGTCGCATTTTGCCCCTGCGCAACACTCCCGGTGACATCGACCCGGCCACTGTTCCACGTTGTATTGTTTGCGGGATTTTGTGAGCCCAGGCGGATTGAATTCGCCGTGTTCCATGTTGACGTTCCGGCATTTTGCATGGTGATGGTGATTGGGTATTGCTGGCCGGCGACCATGGTGGTTGGGACCGTCTGCGAAATATAGGTCGATCCAAGTGCAGGCACGGCGGAAACGTTCACAGGTATTGCATTCGACGAAACACTTGTCTGGCCAAAATAAATGGCCTTGGCGGTAAACGTATAACTACCCGACGTCAAACTTGCCGTTGTGTGGGTGAATGGTGCGGCCGTTTTGGTGGCTATTTTGTTACTACCCTGATAAAACTCAACCTGAGAAACAACCATCGATGGATCGGTTACGGTTGCCGTCAACGTGACGGTCGATGGATCCGGAAAGGTTGTGCCGTTGGTTGCCAAGCCAATTGACGGGACGGTAATGACGCTACTTTGTGTAATGCGGATGTCGTCAAAGAACAGGGCGCCACCTAGCACGGGCGGTGCGCCCGAAAAGACAAATACCTGATTCCCTGTCGTGCCGACCTGGACGTTTGGTACGACCACCTCGGTCCACCGGACGATGGTCAGTTCCGGGTTGCTTATCACAACACCGTTGTGCGTGAGCTGGATGTTGGTCA
>JAYTBF010000144.1:0-4590 GCA_043737175.1 Burkholderiales bacterium | reverse complement strand
AAGTCAGGCTTGGGGGTTTTCAGACTGACATCCTGGCGCTGCATGAAATTAACGATCTCCGGGCTGTTGGCCTGCCCGAGTACAAACAGCTCTTTTTTTTCGGCCTTTTGTTCGATCGATGAAATGAAATAGCCAAGGCCCATCAGCATGATCGGCCCCATCGCAATCGACAGCAGCAATATCATCAGCGTGGTGCGCCGGTCGCGCAGGTGGTCCTTCAGCTCCTTTTGGGCAACCGTCAGAATCGTATTGAGTTTTGACATTGCCATGATCAGGCCGCCTTTATTGTGGGTGCATCATGATGATCGCCTTCGATGCCGGCAAGCGTCACAAATGCGTCTTCGAGATTATTTTTGCCGCTTTGCGCAAGCAACTGGTCGGTTGTTCCCTGCGCCGTCACTTTGCCTTTGGCCATGATGATAATTTCATCACACAAGGCGGCGACTTCTTGCATGATGTGTGATGAAAACATCACCGTGCGCCCTTCTGCCTTCAGCCGCTTGATGAGCTCGCGTAGCGCGCGGGTGGTCATTACATCCAAGCCATTGGTGGGCTCGTCCAAAATAACGGTGGACGGTTCATGCACCAGTGCACGGACGATCGCCACCTTCATGCGCTCGCCCTGAGAAAACCCCTCGGTACGGCGGTCGATCACGTCTTTCATGTCGAGCCAATCGACAAAACGATTGATGGTCGCTTCACTTTTTTGAACATCGATGCCGTGCAACTCGGCGTAGTAACGAATATTTTCGCGCGCCGTCAGACGTGTATACAAACCCCGCGCGTCGGTGAGAATACCGCTCGCCGATCGAACGGCATTTGGATCACGCGCAACATCTATTCCGTCCACCGATGCCGAACCGCCGCTAATTTCAATCAGCGAGCCAATCATGCGAATGACGGTGGTTTTTCCTGCACCGTTGGGGCCCAACAATCCGGTTATCGCACCACTGGCCGCGGTAAAGGTCACACCATCAACGGCCATGATGGGCGCGGCTGCGGTGCCAAAATTTTTCTCAAGTCCACGCACATCAATCATTTTTTATCTCCGACAATTTTCGAGGTGGTGTTATTTTTTTGAACGGTTTGATCGGCCGACTCCTTCGTGTTTTCCGACAACCCCTTTGGTGCTTCAACATCTTTTTCCGGTTTTTTCACCATCGCCTGATAAAACGTGGGACGCGGCAGGCGATTCAGACAATCACCATTGAGGCCGGCAACCGACGCCTTTTCGATGAATTGTTTAATTAACTTTGGCGCACAACCCAGATGGGAAACGCCGTGGCCGACGTTCGGCGCGACAAAATGGACGCTATTGGAAAATGATTTTTTTACTTCATCACCAAAACCAGGGGGCGTAACAGGATCAAGCCCACCCGATAAAATCAACACTGGTTTATCAGACCGAACCGGTGTGAAAAAATCCGTCGCCACGTTGCCCTTTGGCCAGCCCTCGCAAGCGGTGGAAAATTCGCGAATAAAAACATCACTAAACGGGGCGTTTTTTGTTGCGTTGGCGCGCGTCTCGGCGTCAATTCGTGGCACGTCTTCGTTACAACTCACCGACATGCGCATGCCCATGGCAATTTTGTCATCGGCAAATTCAATAAATCCACCGACTAGTGCAAAAAGTGGTGCGAAGTCATTGGTTGTCGCTTGTTTAATTGCTTCAGGCAAGACTGCGACCAACTGCGGCACATACAACGCCGAAAATACCGACATCAAGACCGTGTCGCGTGACACCGTGACGGGTCGCGCCAATCCCGTCAGGGGATCCATCATTGAAATAGTCTGCGACGTCTTTTCCAAACGTAAAAGCAAATTGGTGAAGTCATCCCGCAAGGTAGGGTAAGTTTTTTTACATGAGGGTGATTGTTCACAGGCGACAAATGCCGACTCCAGCGCCGCGCTGGCATCGCGAGCAAAGGTGGCCGGTAGCGCCATGGATGGTGACGCCACGCCGTCAATTACCATTGTGCGCACACGGTCGGGGTAGCGGCGTAAATACTCCTGCGCGGAACGCGTGCCGTAGGATGCGCCCCACAAATTAATCTGGTTGTACCCCAGCGCCGCCCGTACTTCATCGTAGTCGGCCATGGCGGTTGTGGTGCCGTACTGGCTGAGGTCGGCTTTTTTCGATAAGTCATCGCGACATTCCGCAAATACCTTCAGCATCATGACGCGACGCTTGATGGGATCGGCCATGGCCGGATCATCCTGACCCGGAAATTTGCAATTCAATAAATTTGATTTGCCGGTGCCACGTTGATCAACAAAAACAACATCGCGTTTGCTGGTCAAACTGCCAAGGATTTTTTGCGCGGCGGGAACCAGATCGGACGCCGCCTGGCCTGGACCGCCGGCAAACAAGAATATTGGATCCGGCTCCTTGATCCGTGCCGACGCCGGCAGCACAACAATATTCAGGGTAATTTTTCGCCCGGACTTTAACTCTCGATTTTCGAATACCTCGAGTTTTGCGCACTTGACGGCGGTGTCCACCCCGTCAATGCGACATTCATTTAGTGCAAGGGATGCAGTTTGATTTGGCACGGCCTCGCTGGAACACCCTGCAATCAGGGAAAGTCCGATGGGCACCACAAATGATGCGGCAAATTTTAATTTCATAAGGAATCCAAAAATTCAGGTAACGCGACTTTAGCCGATGAATGCAACGACCGCCAATTGATTACGACCAAATCGCCTTTTTTGGCGACGAAACTCATGCCTATAATCGCCAGCATGATCAAACCCAACGACTCCCCCACTTTTCCCAAGCATGACCCAGCTTCGCCGGCATTTTGGGACGTGCGTTTTCAAGCCAATTTCACGCCATGGGATCGTGGCAGGGTGCCGGACGATTTTCGCGCATATATACAGCAGCGACCGGCGGCACGATCATTAGTACCCGGCTGTGGTAACGCGCACGAAGTCCGGTGTTTTTTAGAGTTCGGTTGGGATGTGACGGCGATTGACTTTTCGTCCGCGGCAGTCGCGCGGGCAAAAAAATTGCTCGACCAAAATAATCTTCCAAACGATTGTATTGTCGAAGCAGATTTTTTTAACACCAAATGGCCGGATAAACCGTTTGATCTTGTTTATGAAAGTGCATTTTTATGCGCGCTGCCGCTTGAATTGCGGCGCAAATGGGCTGATCAAATGGCGGCGGTTACAAAAGTGGGCGGGGAATTGGCCGGTTACTTTTTTGTCTGCGCCGATGACAAGGGACCACCATTTGGCATCAGCGCGAGCGAACTGGACAACCTGCTCATCGCCAATTTTGAGTTGGTTGAAAATCGCGTGCCAACGGACTCTATTCCGGTTTTTGCTGGCAAGGAGCGCTGGATGGTGTGGCGGCGGCGCGCGCGCGTCAACAGCATGACTGAGCGCGCAGGCTGATCTGTCGCCGCGGTTTGGCGGCCAAATTATTTTTGGTTTCCCGCCAGCTTTTCTGCGCGGCGCATCGCCAATTCAGTCGGGATATTTGTGACAATGATGGCCGCCCGTCCGGCCTTCTTGCTGGCGTCGCCGTCGATATCGATGGGCGTCACATACAATCGAACGGCATAGGGCCGACCGTCATGCGCGCGCACAAACACATCCATCGCGCCGGGTTTTTTCAGATTAAGCGTGGTGTCAAAAAATGCCGCCCAGGTGGTTTTGGGTTCAACCGATGCCACCAGATTGTTCAGTGTTACGCCGGCCAGGTCGCTGTGTTGATATCCAAACGTCGCCTCGGCCGCTTGGTTCCATTCAATAATGCGGCCATCCTGATCACATTCCATCACCGGCAATAAGGTCGTTTCTATATGGCGGGATAGGGTTTCCGCACGACGCCTCGCCTCGACTTGGGCGCGTTTGACCACCATCGCTCGATGTTCAAGATTTTGTAGATCCACACCGAGTGAAGTAGTACTTTGTTCAGCGTCACGACGATATTGTTCGTTTTCCATCTCCGATAGTAGCCGTGCACGGATGATTTTGTATTGCATTTCTCCCATGTAAATGATGGATGCCAACAGGAAAAGCGAAATGGCGCCAACAATGGCGCTGCCATCAGCACGGATGAAAAATATATAAATTGCCGTAGGCAGAGCAGCCGGAATGGCCAAGGCTGCATGGGCAAACCTGACCGGTGAAAATGGCACGACCGATCCGCCGACATAACCAATCACTGCAATCACGGAAAATAACGCCCGGTAGACTGGATCAGCCACAAACAACCACGTACCGACCAACCCCCATTGGATACCGGCCAACACGTTTCCGGCGATGAGCAGGCTTGCCCAACGATTTGGATTCTGGATCACGCCCTCTTGTGCGTAATACCAAATCGCTGTCGCGCGAAAAAACAACACACCGGTGGCGAATGCAAACCAATAAATGCCGCGCTCGGCATCGCCCGTCGTATAAAACAGCACAAAGGCAAATATGGTACCGATGTAGGACAACACCATTGACGCGGGCATGGCGCGATATATTTCAGCGGTTTGGCGTCGCTTTAACTCAATTGCGGTTTTATCAGTCAGAACCGGCTGAGGAGGCCGGCGCACTCGACCACCGCTGGCTTGCGTTTCACCGGATGCCCGC
>JAYTBF010000143.1:0-4618 GCA_043737175.1 Burkholderiales bacterium | reverse complement strand
GCGGATGGAGCGCATGGATGTGCCGGAATTGGATTTGCCGTATTACGGCTTGAGCGATGCGGATCTCGAAACCGAGTTTGCATTTGGCTCCTGGCAGGGAAAAATCACCGGCAGTGATGTCAAGGCAAAGTTAAAAGACATTATCAGCGCGGTCAAAAACACCTACTGTGGCACGGTGGGCGCTGAGTACATTTACATTTCGCAGACCGTGCAAAAACGTTGGATTCAACGGCAACTCGAATCGGTGCAGTCACAGGCGTCATTGACCGTTGCTGAAAAACAATTTTTGTTGGATCGTTTGACTGCTGCCGAGACCCTCGAAAAATATCTGCACACACGTTACGTCGGTCAGAAGCGATTTTCTCTCGAAGGCGGTGAGTCACTGATTCCATTGGTCGACGACATCATTCAAAATTGCGGCGCCAAAGGTGTCAAGGAAGTGGTGCTGGGCATGGCCCACCGCGGTCGCCTGAATATTTTGGTGAATTCCCTGGGCAAATTACCGGCTGACTTGTTTGACGAGTTTGAGGGCAAGAAAAAACAAGACGTTGGTTCGGGTGACGTGAAATACCATCAGGGATTTTCGTCAGACATTCAAACCAAGGGCGGTAGTGTGCATTTAACGCTCGCCTTTAATCCCTCCCATTTGGAAATTGTTAACCCGGTGGTCGAGGGCAGTGTGCGTGCCCGCCAGCAGCGTCGTCACGACATTGAAGGCGACGAAGTCATTCCATTGTTGATTCACGGCGATGCCGCGTTTGCCGGCCAAGGGGTGATTATGGAAACCATGGCGCTGTCACAAACGCGTGGTTTTAAAACCGGCGGCACCGTGCATATTGTGGTGAATAATCAGGTAGGTTTCACCACCTCGGATACGCGTGATTCACGCTCTTCGTTGTATTGCACCGACATCGCCAAAATGATTGAAGCCCCGGTGTTTCACGTCAATGCCGATGATCCCGAGGCGGTGTTGATGATTGGCCGGATTGCGCTGGAATATCGCATGACGTTCCACAAGGACGTGGTGATTGACATGGTGTGTTTCAGAAAGCTCGGCCACAACGAGCAGGACGAGCCGTTTGTCACCCAGCCATTGATGTACAAAAAAATCGCCCAGCATCCCGGCACACGAAAAATGTATGCCGATAAACTCACCGCCGAAGGCACCATTGGCGAAACCTACGGTGACGATCTGGTCACCAATATTCGTGCGCGCCTCGACGCCGGCAAGAGCACCAACGCCAAGATTTTGTACGGCATCAAACCGCCCCTGGCGGTGGATTGGGCACCGTATCTGGACAAGGATTGGCGCGCCAGCTTTGACAGCAAAGTGTCGATGGCCAAATTGAAAAAATACGCAGAACGATTGACACAGATTCCTTCTGATTTTAAGTGTCATATGTCGGTCGACAAATTGCTCGAGTCACGTCGCAAAATGGGCCGTGGTGAGTTGCCACTCGATTGGGGTATGGCGGAAAATCTTGCCTATGCCTCATTGGTGGTCGCCGGTACACCGGTGCGCCTCAGTGGCCAGGATTGTGGCCGGGGCACCTTCGCCCACCGGCACGCGGTGATGCACGATCAGAACCGCGAACGATGGGATTCCGGAATTTACGTACCGCTGCAAAATATTGCCGAAAAACAAGCCAATTTTGTGGTGATCGATTCGTTGTTGTCGGAAGAGGCTGTGCTCGGATTTGAGTACGGTTACGCATCGGCGCAACCGTTTGAGTTGGTGATCTGGGAAGCGCAGTTTGGTGACTTTGCCAACGGTGCACAGGTAGTGATCGACCAATTCATCAGCTCCGGCGAATCAAAATGGGCGAGGCTGTGCGGGCTGTCGTTGTTTTTGCCACACGGCTATGAAGGCCAGGGCCCGGAACACTCGTCGGCTCGTCTCGAACGTTTTCTGCAGCTTTGTGCCGAGCACAATATTCAAGTGGTGGTGCCTTCCACCGCCGCGCAGCTGTATCACATGATTCGCCGTCAGGCACTGCGGCCATCGCGTAAGCCGCTCATTGTGATGATGCCAAAATCATTGCTGCGTAAAAAGGAAGCCACCTCGTCGCTCGATGAGTTGGCCAATGGCAAATTTGAAGTGGTGATTGGTGATACCGCCAAACTCAATGCGAAAAAAGTTAAACGGCTGGTGGTGTGTTCGGGCAAGGTTTATTACGACATTGTTGCCGAGCGCGAAGTGCGCAAAATGGACGATATCGCCGTGATCCGTTTGGAGCAGTTGTACCCGTTTCCACACGAGGAATTTGCCGAGCAGATCGCGCTTTATCCGAATGCAAAATCGGTGGTGTGGGCGCAGGAAGAGCCGGGCAATCAAGGCGCCTGGCATCGCATCCAGCATTATTTGTTACGCAATATGCGTGACGACCAGCGCCTGAGTTATGCCGGACGGGCGTCGTCAGCTTCACCCGCAGTCGGTTATCTGGTCAAACACAACGAGCAACAAAAAGAATTGATTGATGCGGCGTTGTCGTGGGAAGCGGCGGCAAAAAAACGATAGTGGCCTGACAGTCAATTTAGATTGTCGGTTCAGTAAGCGATTGATGGCGTTCAGTGTGACGAATCAATCATACGAGACAACAGTAACAATGCGAAAAAAGTAAAAGGAAAAATCATGCAAATCGAAGTCAAAGTTCCCCAGTTGTCAGAGTCCGTCGCCGAAGCAACCCTGGTTGCCTGGCACAAGAAAGTCGGTGATGCCGTCAAACGCGATGAGAATCTGATCGACATTGAGACTGACAAGGTGGTGATGGAGATTCCGGCACCTGCCGATGGTGTGATCGTCAAAATTGTCAAAGCAGATGGTGAATTGGTGACTTCCGGTGAATTGATTGCCGTGATCGATACGGCGGCAAAAGCAACCGCTGCGCCTGCGGAGAAAGCTGCGCCAGCGGAGAAAACTGCGCCTGCGGCGAAATCAACGGCACCTGCAGAAAAAGCCGCGCCAGCTGCGAAGGCTTCCTCCGCGCCCGCAACCGGTGCAGCCATGAGTCCTGCCGCTGCAAAAATTGCCGCGGAAAACAATGTCACGGATGTTGAAGGGTCCGGCCGTGGTGGTCGTGTGACCAAAGAGGATGTGGTCAACAAAGTCGCCGGCGGTGTCGCTGCGCCTGCCGCGGCCAAAGCAGCCGCACCGGTGGCGACCATTCCTGCTGGTGATCGTGCCGAACAACGGGTGCCGATGTCACGCTTGCGTGCGCGTATTGCCGAACGGTTGTTGCAGTCACAAGCGACCGCCGCCATTCTGACCACGTTTAATGAAGTCAACATGGCGCCGGTGATTGCGCTGCGCAATACCTATAAAGACAAATTCGAAAAACAGCATGGCGTCAAACTCGGCTTTATGTCGTTTTTTGTCAAAGCTGCCGTGCATGCGCTGAAAAAATTCCCGGTGGTCAACGCCTCGGTTGATGGCAACGATATTGTTTACCACGGTTATTACGACATCGGTATTGCCGTTGGAACCGAGCGTGGTCTGGTGGTGCCGATTTTGCGCGACGTTGATCAAATGTCGATTGCCGAAATTGAAAAGAAAATTGCCGAATTTGGTCAAAAGGCAAAAGATGGCAAGTTGACCATGGACGATTTAACCGGCGGCACCTTCTCGATTTCCAATGGTGGTGTATTTGGTTCGATGTTGTCGACGCCGATTATCAATCCACCACAATCGGCCATTTTGGGTGTGCACGCCACCAAGGAGCGGCCAGTGGTGGAGAACGGTCAGATTGTGATTCGGCCGATGAATTATCTGGCCATGAGTTACGACCATCGCATTATTGATGGCCGCGAAGCGGTACTGGCATTGGTGGCGATGAAAGAGGCGCTGGAAGATCCGGCGCGTTTGTTGCTCGATATTTAGTGCGCCCGGTGTTGTGTTGAATGGCGAAAAAATCAAAATTTAGGACATCACGGCTGGTTTTGAAGTTGGTGTTTTTGATCATTGGTGTGTTGTTGACGGGATTGTTAACGGTGTTTTTATCGAAGTGGTTGGGCCGTTATGTGTCGTCGATGGTGGCCATTCCGCTCGCAGTCGGTTTGGCGGTTGGATTGACGTTGTGGTTTAGCCGTTGGATGAAACATCCGCCGTTTGTGTTGTCCCGCACCTCGCCGTTTATCGCCGGCTTTTGCGCCGCGTTGGGTGTGCATGTTTCACGTATGTGGCTTTAACGGCGAATGAATTTCCGGCAATGGTTGGATCAAACAATTAACTCGAAATAATGGAAGTGAATCATGGCGAATGCATTTGATGTTGTGGTGATTGGTGCCGGTCCGGGCGGATATATCGCCGCCATTCGTGCCGCGCAGCTCGGTTTTTCGGTTGCTTGTATTGAAGGCTGGAAAAATCCCAAGGGAGAATTGGCGCTCGGCGGTACCTGTTTAAACGTCGGTTGTATTCCGTCCAAGGCGTTGTTGGAGTCATCGGAAAACGTCGAGAAGATCGAACACAAATATCAGGATCACGGCATCAGTGTGTCCGGTATGAAAGTCGACATCAAAAAAATGCAGGGCCGTAAGGACAGCATTGTTGGCAAGATGACCAAGGGCATCGAATTTTTGTTTCGCAAAAATAAAATCACCTGGCTCAAAGGATTTGGCAAAT
>JAYTBF010000142.1:0-4626 GCA_043737175.1 Burkholderiales bacterium | reverse complement strand
AGGGAATCGTCAACCGTGCGGTCGGCGGAAAAACGAATAAAAAGGGAATTTGTTGGCGCGAATTCAGCGGTGACCCGCCCGGCCAAGACTTCCTTATTGTAATTATCAAGACCGTTCACCACGTTTTTGCCAAAACCATCGCGCTGCAATGACGCAATGGTGCCACCAATACTAAACGTGTCGGACAGAGGCGTACTACCTTTTACGACTAATTCCTTTGCACCATAGTTACCGAGGCCCATCTTCAGGGTCACTTCGGGTTTAGCGGCAATTTTTTTGGTGACGTATTTGACGGCACCACCGATTGTATTACGGCCGTACAAGGTGCCCTGTGGACCGCGCAGCACTTCAATACGATCCAAATCATAAATATCAGTCAACGCGCCCTGTGGGCGGGCCATATAGATATCATCAAGATAAATACCCACACCCTGCTCGTAACCGGCAACCGGATCTTGCTGGCCGATACCGCGAATAAATGCGGTCAAGGTTGAGTTAGTCGCCCGTGACGGCTTGAGGGTCGTGTTGGGAATCAAATCCGCCAGACCGGTAATGTTTGGAATACCGGCCTTTTCAAGATCGGCGCCTGAAAAAACGCTGACCGCACCCGGTACGTCCTGCAACAACTCTTCGCGTCGTCGCGCCGTGACCGTAATGACCTCAATCTTTTCTTCGGCACCGGCTTTATTAGCGGCTTTTGGTGCTGCAGGTGATTGCTGCGCGTACGCGGTGGAACCAACGACCGCAAATAATGCGGCAATAGCAACACTCAATGACTTTGCTTTCATGGACTCTTTCTCCTCTGGTTTAATTCAATTGAACTCGTTGGTAAGTCGTTTGCACCGGATCGCTGCTTGCGTAAATAAACAGATTGCGGCTAAAATTCATTAACTGTTGAATTAATACTAGCAAAGACAAATCCGTTCCGCAAGCAATCTGGTGGAGCCTTACGTATTAGTTGCGTATAAACCACAAACAACCACAAATGAACCGCAACCAATCGCCAAGCACCTTTGATCACGCCCAGACTTGCTGAAACTCTTTACCAGGCGTGCACTTTTAACCCTATTGCAAAGAATCCCATTGATGAATACGCGAATCTGGATTGCCGCTGCCGCGCTGGTTCTGATCATTGCCGCTGCCATGCTCATCGAGCGCAAACCGGCCGTGGTGGAAACAAAAGACATTCGCATTGGCCTTATTTTTGACAAAACCGGCCCGTTGGAAGCGTATTTCAAACAAACCCAGGTCGGTTTTTTGATGGGCCTCGACTACGCCACTGACGGCACCATGATGGTCGCGGGGCGAAAAATTAAGGTGATCGAGCGCGACAGTCACGGCAAAGCCGATATCGCCAAAGCGGAATTGGCGGCGGCCTACGCCGATGATCGGGTTGATCTTGCCGTCGGCGCAGCCGCATCCGGCCCGTCCCTGTCGATGCTGCCGGTGGCGGAAGAATATAAAAAAATCCTGATTATTGAGCCCGCCGTGGCCGACTCCATCACCGGCCCCAAGTGGAACAGATATATATTCCGCACCGGTCGCAACAGCTCGCAAGACGCAATCTCAAACGCGGTCGCCCAAGATAAACCAGGCGTCAGCATTGCCACTCTCGCCCAGGACAATGCCTTTGGCAGAGAAGGCATTCGTGCTTTTAAAAATGCCCTGAAAAACGCGAAATTAGTCCACGAAGAATACCTACCCCCATCGACCAACGATTTCACCGCCGGTGCACAGCGGCTCATCGATCAGCTCAAAACCCAAACCGGGCGAAAAATCATTTTTATCTCCTGGGCCGGTGCGGGCAATCCATTCAAAATTGCTGATCTGGACTTAAAACGTTACGGCATCGAAATCGCAACCGGTGGCAATATTTTGCCAGCCATGTCGATCTATAAAAATTTTCCGGGTATGGAAGGTGCAGCCTATTACTATTACGGCATCCCCAAAAATCCCATCAATGACGAAATGGTCAAACGCCATTTGGCGAAATTTAATAAGCCGCCCGATTTTTTTACTGCGGGTGGATTCGCGGCGGCCATGGCCATTGTCACAGCGCTGAAGAAAACCAACGGCGACAGCAAAACCGAGACGCTCATTTCCGCCATGCGTGGCATGCAATTCGAAACCCCAAAGGGGCCGATGACATTTCGCGCAGAGGATCACCAAGCGATGCAAAGCATGTATCACTTCAAATTAAGAGTCGATCCAGAGGTGGTATGGGCGATTCCAGAACTGGTTCGCGAGATCAAACCTGAAGATATGAATGTCCCCATTCGTAATATGTCGCCATCATTGAAATAAAAACGTCACTCCTAACGATTTAGCGACATATAGAGACTATTGCGCCACACCAAGGAAAAACCATGAGCTATGCACATTTTCACGCCGCCACTGCCGCCATAGCCACCATGGCCACCACTGCCGCCATGCTGCTGGCGTCGTTTACGGCACTTGCAGCGCCGTTACCTTTGCTGAAAATAGATGCCGCACAGACGACCGTATCCGGCATTTCCTCAGGTGGTTATATGGCGGTGCAATTACACGTCGCCTATTCCGGCACCTTCAAACAAGGAGCCGGCGTGATCGCCGGCGGTCCGTTTAATTGTGCGGAAAACGGATTGCTCAATGCCTTGGTCCGATGTCTGGGACGAACTGCTATTCCGATTGCCGACCTTGTAAAAATCACCAATGATTGGGCAAAAAACGGCGCCATCGACCCGACTGCAAATCTGGCCTCCTCCAAGGTCTACATTTTTGCCGGTGCCAAGGACAGTGCGGTGGGTGTCTCAACCAGCACCGACCTTGAAGCCTATTACAAACATTTTTTGCCGACTGCCAATATTGTCCTCAATAAAAATATCGTGGTGGAGCATGCAATGGTCACGGATGATTTTGGCCCGCCGTGTTTGACCAAGGCCACACCGTTTATCAATAACTGCAACTTCGATTTGGCTGGCGCAATTTTGCAGCAGCTATACGGCAAGCTTGAGCCTCGAACCGTCGGCAAGCTGAGTGGAACCTTTACTGAGTTTTCGCAGGCAGCGTTTGTGACCGGTAACGGCATGGCGACCTCCGGTTGGCTTTACGTACCGGCCGCGTGTACTGCCGGCACACTATGTCGTATTCATGTTGCTTTGCATGGGTGCAAACAAAATGCCGCAGACGTGGGACAGGAGTTTGTGCGCAACGCCGGATATAACCGCTGGGCGGATGCCAACAAAATTGTCATGCTGTATCCACAAACCAGTCAACAGGCAACCAATAGCTGTTGGGACTGGTGGGGATATAACAGTGCCGACTATGCCAAAAAATCTGCACCACAAATGAAAGCCATTGTTGACATGGTCGGCCAGTTATCACGCGTACCCTCGTCAACAGCTGCCGCAGGCAAAACGAACCGCTAAGCCCGTACCCGACAAACTCCAACCAAAAATCATGGGCACTCTCACCACCACCGACCTGACCATCCGCTTTGGCGGACATATTGCCGTCAACGCCGTTAGTTGCACGTTTTTACCCGGCACCTTGACCGCGATTGTCGGCCCCAATGGCGCGGGCAAGACCACCTATTTCAATTTGATCTCCGGTCAATTGCCCGCCAGCAGTGGTAGCGTCAGCTTAAATGGCCAGCGTCTATCTGGACTGTCGCCATCGGCACGTACCCGTGCCGGCATTGGCCGCGCGTTTCAGTTGACCAACCTGTTCCCCAACTTGACGGTTTTGGAAAATGTTCGACTCGCGGTGCAAGCCACCCGCCGCGGCACCCACCGTCGCGGCTTGAATCTATGGAGTATCTGGAGTGACCATAGCGCTTTGATTGCACGCGCCCATGAAGTCCTCGATTCGGTGACGTTGAGTGACAAGGCGGACAGTCACGTTGCCAATTTATCGCACGGCGATCAACGCAAGTTGGAAGTGGCGATGTTGATCGCCATTGAATCGCAAGTATTCATGTTCGACGAACCGACCGCCGGCATGAGTGCCGATGAAATGCCGGCTATTCTCGATTTGATTCGCAAGTTACGCTTGGATAAAACCAAAACAATTCTGTTGGTGGAACACAAAATGGATGTGGTGCGCGAATTGGCTGATCGTATTATCGTTTTGCACAACGGCAAGTTGGTTGCCGATGGCTTGCCTGCCGAAGTCATTGCCTCGCCGATCGTGCAACAAGCCTATTTGGGCACCGCCCCGGCGGACGTGGAGGATGCAGCATGACGACCCCCCACCTCACCTTGGCGGCGGTGCATACCAAAATTGGTGCATACCATATCCTGCATGGCGTCGATCTGGAGGTACCACGCGGCAAATTGACCATGTTATTAGGCCGCAACGGTGCCGGCAAAACCACCACGCTCCGAACAATCATGGGTCTGTGGACCGCCAGCGCCGGTTGCATTGAATTTGATGGCAAAGACATTACCCATCTGAGCACGCCCGAAATTGCCAACCTGAATATTGCTTACGTGCCGGAAACCATGGGCATATTTGGCGACCTTTCCGTCAAGGAAAATATGTTGCTGGCCGCACGCGCTGCACAACGTATTGGCGATATCGACGACACCCGCTTAAAGTGGATTTTCTCTTTGTTTCCTGCGGTTGAAAAATTTTGGTTACACCCCG
>JAYTBF010000141.1:0-10907 GCA_043737175.1 Burkholderiales bacterium | reverse complement strand
TTATTCGACATTCACCGCTGTGATTGGGACGACGATTTACTGGCGTTAATGGACATTCCACGCAGTGTACTGCCGAAAATTGTCAGCTCCAGCGGGCTCATCGACGCCGCCGCTGAAACCGCCTGCGACGGGTTACCCAAGGGCATCCCGATAACCGGTGTGGCGGGGGACCAACACGCGGCACTATTTGGCCAGGCCTGTCACCAAGCGGGATTGGCTAAAAACACCTATGGCACCGGCTGTTTCATGTTGATGAATACCGGCACCAAACCGGTGAAATCTAAAAATAAGCTGCTGACCACGGTCGCCTGGCGCATAGCCGATCAGACCCACTATGCGCTGGAGGGCAGCGTGTTTATTGCCGGCGCCGCGGTGCAATGGTTGCGAGATGGCTTAGGGCTGATTAAGGATGCCAGCGAGATGGCCGATTTGGCGGCGAGCGTGCCCGATACCGGCGGCGTGATGTTTGTACCGGCGTTTGCCGGACTGGGCACCCCGCACTGGGACGCAAGCGCCCGCGGTGCCATCGTTGGCCTGACGCGCGGCACCACCCGCGCGCACATTGCCCGCGCCACGCTTGAAGCGATTGCCTTTCAATCAGCCGATGTTTTTTCCGCCATGTATGACGATACCGGTCTGACTTTAGAAGAATTACGCGTCGATGGCGGGGCGACCGCGAACGAGCTATTGATGCAATTCCAAGCCGATCTATTGGGCATTTCCGTGGTGCGCCCAGAAGTGGCGGAAACCACCGCCCTAGGCGCGGCGTATCTGGCAGGCCTGGCGGTGGGGGTCTGGAAAAGCCAAGCCGACATCGCCGCGAAGTGGCGGGTTGCCAAACGCTGGCAGCCAACCATGTCTCGAGACGAGGCGGCGAGCCGAACAGCACAATGGCAACAAGCGGTTCAACGGTCGCGTGGCTGGGTGTAATCCGCTCCGCCGCCCCAAACCACCGGCACCTGGCGGCACATTAGCGACCCAGCGAGCCAAACACGCGCCGCAAAATTTCGCTACCGGCACCCACCGGGTTCTGGCGAATCTTTTTTTCCTCTTCGCCAATCATGTAATACAGGCCGTCCAGCGCCTTGGCGGTGACATGGGTTTCGACTTTGCGTTGTTCGGGCGAGATGCGGATGAATCCGGTCTTCTCAACCTGACCGGCGATATCGTTGTATTGTCTGGCCAGACCGATTTTATTGGTGACCCTGGTGACGACAGGGAGGAATTTTTCGGTTAGCGGTGTTTGCGTTTTGTCCTTAAAAAACATCGTCACCGAATTTTCGCCGCCGGTCAGAATGGCTTTGGCGTCCTGCACCGACATCGATTTGACCGCATCCGACAATAACCGCTTCGCCTGTGGCACGGCTTGTTCGGCAGCACGGTTGATGCCTAGCTTCAAGTCATCAATATCGCGGCCCCGCCCCATAAATTTCAACGCCATTTCGGCTTTTTCGATCCAGTCGGGAAGCGCAATCCGTACCCGGTCATTGCCCCAAAAACCGTCCTGTTTGCCGAGTAATTGCACGGCAATATCGACGCCTTGTGATAACGCCGCCTTGACACCGGCACTGGCGTCGCCCTGGGATAAATCAGCAAACGAAAATGCCCACACGCGTGGCAGGTGCGTTGCAGCCATGACCGCAGCCGACAACATGGTCAGCGACACCAGTGTGTCGCGGCGCGCCGAATTGACTTGTTTGTCACTCCCATCCATGCGGCAGCAGTCGATTGGTGTGGTTATTCTTGTTTGGATATTTTTTTCCATTTATGTTCCTTACATGCGCTGTCGAAATTTAACCGGTGCCGCGCAAAGTACGGCTGCTGAAATGGTTTGCCTGATCTCCCAGTATGGACTGCCGACCAACTCGTATCAATCGCCACGCTATAGCTGGCATTTCACCGGCTGGTTACAAGAATCACAAATTACTGA
This sequence comes from Burkholderiales bacterium, assembly GCA_043737175.1. Taxonomy (GTDB): domain Bacteria; phylum Pseudomonadota; class Gammaproteobacteria; order Burkholderiales; family Usitatibacteraceae; genus UKL13-2. Next base: position 8,977 of record JAYTBF010000141.1, on the reverse strand, counting down.
GCTCATTTCGACCCTTAAAAATTATTGACAGAAATCAAAATTAGCGGTAACTTACCGGCTGGTCATTTACTTTTGCCCCTCTCCCCTCCTGGCGTTTGTTATGTTATTTCTCCGTTACAACGTGTTGTTATCGATGATAAATCAACGTGTTATCAGACAGTTGGGCACCGTTACTGGCGCAATTTTGCTGGCCACTTTGATCTCTGCCTGCGGCAAAAAAGAACCCACTGCCGAACCGGCCCGACCCGCCCTCGCCTATAGGATTCCAGCCAGTGGCGGCGCAGAGTTGGACATTTTTTCGGGTGAAATTCGCGCCCGCCATGAAGCCGACCATGCGTTTCAAGTCGGCGGCAAAATAATTCGCCGCATGGTTGATGCCGGTGCCATCGTTAAACGTGGCCAATTGCTGGCGCAGATTGATGCCCAAGACGTGACCCTTGCAGCCGATGCAGCCCGCGCACAAGTCAGCGCGCAAAAAACAGAGGCCGATTTTGCCGACGCGGAACTTAAACGTTTTCGCGACCTGTTTGCAAAAGGTTTTGTCAGCCAAAGCGCACTTGATCAAAAACTCAATATTGCTGATGCAGCACGCGCCCGCTTGCAAGCCCAACAAGCAACCGCGAGTGTTTCACTCAACCGCTCCGGCTACGCCACCTTGACCGCCGAGATGGATGGCGTGGTCACGCAGGTCATGGCGGATGCAGGACAAGTGGTCGCCGCCGGGCAACCGATCATAAAAATTGCCAATCCACAGGAAAAAGAATTGGTCATTGCCGTGCCGGAAGCAAAAATCAGCGAATTTCGCAGCGGTGCTGCTGGTAAACAACGCCCGATCCACGTCCACACCTGGTCCAACCCGGAAAAATCCTACGTCGGCACCTTACGCGAAATTGCCGGCGCAGCCGATGTGGTCACCCGTACCTTTACCGCGCGCATTTCAATCGCGGCAGCGGATCGTGATATTGGCCTGGGCATGTCTGCCTTTGCCGCCTTTGTTGGCAATGAAGCGGCCGGAAGTTTTGCCGTGCCCCTGTCGTCCCTGTACGTAAAAGGCGACATCACCGGCGTGTGGCAAATTGCTGCGGATGGTCGCGTCACATTAAAGCCGATCAAAGTTTTGCAATATCGTGAAACCACGGCGCTGGTGCGTGCCGACGGTGCCAACTCGGTCAAACCGGGTGACAACATTGTTGCCGCAGGGGTGCATAAATTGCGCGATGGTGAAATTGTCCGGCCGATTGCCGACCCACAGGTCAAGGGCGACGGCAAAGTTGCTTACGCCAAGGATGTGATCGATTTGCCTGGCCAACCAACGAGTCAGCCGACGGTGGCGTTGTTAGATCGCCTTTTGAAATAAGCCCGACATGAGCAAACTCAATTTGTCCGCATGGGCGCTGAAGAATCAGCCGCTGGTGTTATTCATGATTGTTGCGATTGGCATCGCCGGCATTTTGTCGTATGGCCGCCTTGGCCAATCGGAAGATCCGCCGTTTACCTTTAAAGGCATGACCGTGCGCACGCTTTGGCCGGGGGCGTCGGCGGCCGAAGTTGACCAACTGGTAACGGAGCGTATTGAACGAAAAATGCAGGAGGTACCCAACCTGCATTTCATCCGCAGTTATTCGCGCCCGGGTGAATCCACGATTTTGTTTATTGTTGATGATGCCGCGTCGGCCGAAATGGTGCCGGAGACTCAGTATCAAGTGCGCAAACGGGTGGGGGACATGCGCCACACCCTTCCCGCCGGGGTGCAGGGGCCATTTTTTAACGATGAATTTGGCGACACCTTCGGCAATATTTTTGCCTTGTCCGGTCAGGGATATTCCTATGCCGACAAAAAAATCTATATCGATCGGATCCGCCGTGAATTATTACGCGTTCCAGACGTATCCAAGGTGGAAATTTTTGGTGCGCAGGAAGAAAAAATCCTCATCGAAATTTCTAACGTCAAAATTGCCAACCTCGGCATTGATGGCGAGACCATTATTACCGCCATGCGCGCCCAAAATGCGGTCGTGGCAGGCGGTGCATTCGAAACCGCCACCGACAGAATATACGTGCGCGCTTCCGGTCACTTTGACAGCGTTGAGTCAATCCGCGATTTCACCCTACGCGCCAACGGGCGGCTGATTAAGATCGGCGACATCGCCACCGTCAAACGCGCCTACGCCGATCCGCCGTTCACAAAATTTCGCTATCTGGGCCAGGAAGCCATGGGACTGGGCATTTCCATGCGCGCCGGCGGTGACATCATCACGCTTGGCCACAACCTTGATACGGTCGTTGAGCGCATCGAAAAAACGCTGCCGATCGGCATCGAGCTACACCGCGTCAACGATCAACCGCGTGCCGTGCGCGCCAGTATTGGTGAATTTGTCCGCGCCCTCGCCGAGGCCGTAATTATCGTGATGGCGGTAACCTTTTTTAGTCTGGGCATGCGCTCCGGCATGGTCGTGGCGCTGTCGATCCCGCTGGTGCTGTCCGCAACCTTTTTTTGCATGTATGTTTTTAATGTCGGCCTGCACAAAATTTCGCTCGGTGCATTGATTTTGTCATTGGGATTACTGGTGGACGACGCCATCATCGCCATAGAGATGATGTCCATCAAAATGGAGCAAGGCTGGGATCGGATGCGTGCGGCAAGTTTCGCCTATACCTCGACCGCCTTTCCAATGCTGGCCGGCACGCTGGTGACGGCCGCCGGTTTTTTGCCGATTGCCACCGCAAAATCAAGCACAGGTGAATACACTATTGCGATTTTTCAGGTCACCACCCTGGCGCTGATGTTGTCCTGGTTCGCAGCAGTCATTTTTATCCCGTATCTTGGTTATCACCTATTACCCGATTACGTTGATGGCAAACCGGTCATCACCCCCAGAGTGCGGCGTATTGCAGGATTCGTCAGCAAACTGCCGTGGATCGGTCAACGCCTTGCCGCCCGTCTTATGCCCGCCGATTCCGTGCATGAAACTGCCACCGTCACCCATGACGATCATGCCCACGATGTTTACAACACGCCGTTTTATCAGCGCTTTCGCGCCGCCGTCACCTGGTGTGTGTTGAACAAAAAAACGGTGCTGATGGCAACCGCCGGATTGTTTATTGGTGCGGTACTGGCGTTTGGCTTGGTACAACAGCAATTTTTCCCGTCTTCAACACGCGTCGAACTGATTGCTGATGTGCGTCTTGCTGAAGGCTCCTCGATCGCAGCGACCGAAATGCAGGTCAAAAAACTCGAGTCCTTTCTGGACAAGGAAAAGGCGTTGTTTCAAAACTACGTGAGTTATGTTGGCACCGGTGCACCGCGTTTTTATTTGCCGCTGGATTTGCAATTGCCGAACCCCGCCTTTGGCCAGGTCGTGATCACGACCAACGATGCGAATGCACGAGAATTACTCCGCGCGAAGCTCATTCGTTTGTTTGAAACCGATATGCCGGAAATCAGGGGACGATTATCACGGCTCGAAAACGGCCCACCGGTGGGTTTTCCAATTCAATACCGGGTTTCCGGTGAGGATCTGGAAAAATTGCGCACCTATGCGACCGAAGTGGCAGAGGTCTTACGCGCCAACGGCAACGTCGCCAATATTCAACTCGATTGGAATGAACGTTCCAAAGTGATCAAACTCGATATTGATCAAAATAAGGCACGTTTACTCGGACTGACCTCGGCGGAAATCGCCGGCTTCGTTAATGGATCGTTAAGTGGCACACCCGTCACCCACCTGCGTGAAAACGACCAACAAATCGAAATATTGTTACGCGGTCCGGCCAATGAACGCGCCAAAATTTCCTTGTTGGAGAGTTTGGCCATTCCAACCCACAGCGGTCGCGCCGTGCCACTCACCCAAGTCGCCAAAGTGCGTTACGAATTTGAGGATCCGGTCATCTGGCGCCGTGACCGGTTGCCCACCATCACCATCAAGGGTGATATCTATAAGCCGTCATTACAACCGGCGACCATTGTTGCTCAGCTAAAAAAACCCATCACCGCCGTACGCGAAAAAATGGACCCTGGATTTTTACTCGAAGTGGGTGGCGCGGTTGAAGAGAGCGCACGCGGCGAACAATCCATCAAGGCCGGTCTGCCACTGTTTATTTTCGCAGTGTTAATGGTGCTGATGATCCAATTAAAGAGTTTCCAGCGGGTCATTATTGTCGTGCTCACCGCACCCTTGGGATTGATTGGCGTGACCCTCTTTTTGATCGTGTTGAACAAGCCGTTTGGATTTGTCGCCATGCTGGGCACCATTGCTTTGTTTGGCATGATCATGCGCAACTCGGTCATTTTGATCGATCAAATCGAACAAGACATCGCCGCCGACCAAAATCGGTTTGATGCCGTGATCGAAGCGACGGTACGACGACTGCGGCCGATTGTTTTGACGGCAATGGCGGCGGTGTTGGCGATGATTCCCTTGGTGCGTTCGGCGTTTTTTGGGCCGATGGCCGTGGCCATTATGGGTGGACTGTTGGTGGCCACCCTACTCACCCTGTTTTTTCTGCCGGCTTTGTACGCCACCTGGTTTGGCATTCATGCGCCAGATGCGCCATCACTGCCTGACAAGAACAAAACAACGTAACGCACGATGGATTAAATCCGCCCGCCGGTAAATAGCCCGACCGTGCCGATTATGGGTGTTATGTTTGCGCCGCTATTGTTAGAATGCCCCTATGCGAACCATTACCCGATCCGTCCTATTGGCAACCAGCCTCATTGGTTTTTTTTCGGCCACCAGCGGACATGCGCAAGTCGCTGTCGCGCCGACAAACGCAACGGCAAACGCAACGGCAAACGCAATGGTAAACGCAACGGCAAACGACGTCCCGGCCAGACCTAAAATTGCGCTGGTTTTATCCGGCGGCGGCGCGCGCGGTGGCGCACACATCGGTGTGATCAAGGTTTTGGAAGAATTAAAAATACCGATCGACATCATCACCGGCACCAGTATGGGTGCGCTGGTGGGTGCCGCCTACGCCTCCGGCACCGCCATCAGCGAGATTGAAGAGCGCCTGGGCAATGCCAATTGGGACAATCTGACGACCGATACCAGCCCGCGAGAGGATCGCAGCTTCCTGCGCAAGGAAGAAGATCAGGCGCGTCTGCTTGGCATTGAATTTGGCATCAAGTCCAGCGGCTTGCAATTGCCGGCCGGCGCCATTTCCGGACAAAAGTTGGATGCGCTGTTTTCGCGTATTACCCGCAGGGCACCCGGGTCGGTTGATTTCGACATGTTGCCTATTCGATTTCGCGGCATTGCCACCGACGCCGAAACCGGCCAGATGGTGGTGTTTGATCGTGGCCGTCTGGCCAATGTGATGCGTGCATCCATGTCGGTCCCGGGCGTGATCGCGCCCTTCGAAATTGATAACCACATTTACCTGGATGGCGGGTTAACGCGGAATCTGCCGATCGATATTGCCCGCGCCATGGGTGCGGATATCATCATCGCCGTCAATATCAGCTCCGGCCTGTTAAAACGCAATCAACTGCATTCGATTCTCGGCGTGTCTTTGCAGAGCATCAATATTCTGACCGAACAAAATGTTCAACGATCGCTGGCCGAGTTGCGGCCGGGCGATATTCTGATTACGCCGCCACTCGACACCATCGGATCGACCGATTTCATGCTCATGGCGGACGCCATTACCATCGGCGCGGCCACCGCGCGGGCGATGGCCGCCACCTTACGTGAAAAGGCCATTGTTGAACCCGCATATCGGGCCCTTCGGCTGGCGCAATCACAGCGCGCCGGTTATGCGGTAACCGAAACTGAAAAAATTGCGCAGGTGCGGGTATCGGGCCTGAAACTCGCCAACGAAAACGAATTGCGGCGGACACTCGACGTGGAATCCGGTGACCCGATCGAATTCAAAAAAATTGATGCCGGTATCAGCCGTATTTTTGGTACCGGCTATTTTGAGCGGATCAATTATTCGTTGTTGTACGAAGGCGACCGGCATGTGCTGGCCATTCACGCGCGTGAAAAACAATGGGGACCAAATTATTTGCGGATTGGCCTTTCCATGGCCGCCGACTCTGCCGGTGACGGCCGCTTCAATTTGTTGCTGCGTTCACAACAAACCCAATTCAACACGGCCGGCGCGGAGTGGCGCAATGATTTACAGATTGGCCGCGACCGGCGTCTTGCCTCGCGATTTTTTCAGCCGTTTGGTGCGGGCAGCATTGCCAATATTTCAGCCGGTATCGAATTAACCCGTCGGCCCATCGACGTTTTTCAAGACGGCAGACCAATCGTGCAATACGATGTGGGCTCGATAACCTACGGCATCGATTTGGGAATGGACTTTGGCCGCAATGCGATTGCACGCGTTGGCCTGATTCGGGGCAACGACAATGCCGAGGTCAGCATTGGCCCCTCGAGTTTTCCCTCCTATCACGTCAAACAGGGTGGATTCAAAGTTCGGGCGCTGTACGACAACCTCGACGATACCAATTTTCCACGCCGCGGTCGCGTCGCCAGTCTCGACTTTTTTGCCAGCGTGACCGGTCTCGGCGCCAGTACCGATTACCGCAAGGTTGAGGCCACCTACAACGAGAATTATTCGCTTGACGGCCATACTTTTTCGTTTGCAGCAAGATATGGACGCAGCCTGCGCGGCAACATTCCGATCTTTGACCAATTTTCGCTTGGCGGGTTTTTGCAGCTATCCGGTTACCGGCACGGGGAGTTGATCGGCGAATCAGTGGCGCTGGGAAGGCTGTCCTACTATTATCAATTGCCGCTCACCTCATCATTTTTTGGCCGACGGGTGTTTGCCGGTGTCTCCGGTGAAATGGGTCGCATCGGTAACAGCTTTCAGACTTTGTCCACTAGCGAAAGTAAAACATCATTGGGGGTGTTTATGGGTGTCGATACCGCATTTGGGCCGATCCATTTCGGTTATGGCCGCTCCCGGGGGCGGAGCCCCTTGTTTTATTTTTTCCTCGGCCAGCCGTAATCCATCATGAATTTGCTCGCCAGCGGAGACAACTTCCACTACAATCGCGCCACCTTGCAACCGCAACCCAGGTCAGCCAGTGCTAAACGTCTTTATCCTCAATAATCGCCGCCTGAATCAACTGCAAGTTGATTCGATTGACGACTTAAAAAATTCCGATCCGATCTGGATTGATCTGGATTCGCCAACGGATGTTGAGCGTGATTGGATTCGCACGCTGTATGGACTCGATGTTCCCACCTCAGAGGCGATGGGCGACATTGAGGCGTCCGCGCGGTTTTTTGAAGGGGATAGCGGCGAATTGCATCTACGTTCCGATTTTTTGCTGGAGATCGACGGCGATTCACGCAACGTATTGGTCGCATTTATTCTCAAGGGCAATACCCTGTTCAGCCTGCATATGGAAGACTTGCCGGCATTTCGTCTGGTGCGTATGCGTGCCCGCACCCGTCCCGGCTACATTGAAGACGCGCGCGAGGTGTTGCTGGATTTGTATGCCACGGATGCCGAATATTCCGCCGATGCATTGGAAGGGGTTTATGCCAAGCTTGAAAAAATTTCCGGGTTCGTGCTGACCGAACGTATGACCGATGCCGAGGCCAGCAAGGTGCTGGCACGTATCGCGCACGAAGAAGACTTGAACGGACGTATTCGTCGCAACGTGATGGATACCCGCCGGGCGGTGTCATTTTTGATGCGCCAAAAATTACTCGATGGAGATCAAGTCGAAGAAGCACGACAAATTTTGCGCGACATCGATTCACTCGACAGCCACACCGCGTTTTTGTTCGACAAAATCAACTTCCTGATGGATGCGACGGTGGGCTTCATCAATATCAACCAGAATAAAATTATCAAGATTTTTTCGGTGGCCGCGGTGGCGCTGTTGCCGCCGACGCTGATCGCCTCTGTTTACGGCATGAACTTTCGAGGCTGGTTTCCGGAGCTCAGCTGGGAATACGGTTACCCGTTTGCGATCAGCCTGATGATTGTCTCGGTGCTTGTTCCCTTGGCCTATTTCAAGCGCAAAGGTTGGTTGGATTAAGCTCCCCCCCATCCGGAAATTGGCTTGCAGCATAGCCAAATTTAAAAAGTCTGCATTTATAAAGGATTTTCAGCTATTTTTGTCTCAAATGACCCGCCCCTTGGCGGGTTTATTTTTTTTAATAAACGTTAATAATATTGCGAATATTTTTTTGCTAGATTGAATGTTCATTCGGCACAGAAATTTACGTTTTAGAAATATTCCAAAGATGCCGATGAGGAGTTATGTGAACAAATCGCCAAAAGGCGCGACATCCTCATGCATTCATTCCAAATTTCCTCCCTCGTCGAAGCAAACCCTGCGTGGGTTGCCACCACGCCTCGACTTGCATCGCTCAGCCAGGCAACCAATTCATTGGTCCTTGGGGGGGGGAAGTTCGCGCAATGTGTTGCTGCATTGGCTGCCGCATTTCTGCTGATCGCCGTCACCCAGCCGCTACCTGCGGTTGCCGCTTTTGCCAACAACAAAATGGGCCTCGATCGTCAGGTCGCGCAGGTCTGGCAGTCGTCCATCAAACAAAAAATCGATCTCAACGCAGAACGGTTGGCCGCCGGTGAAATCATTCGTTTTAACCTGCCCAGCGCCGTGGGTCTGGCGGCGTTGCTCACCGCCAATATTGAGCGTTTGCCCTCTGGCAACGTGCGTTGGATCGGCACCTTGACGTCCGGCAGTCAGCAATTTCCGGCCGAACTGATTTTGACCAAGACCGGTGCCCTCGGTGATGTTCGTACCGCCAGTGGACGTATTCGTTTTGAGAACGACCTGACATCCGGTCAAACCGTACAATTGATTCCACCGGCTGCTGCCGGCGAAGAGTCGTGCGCAGTCGCCTCGCTGGCGACGGCAGGCAGCAAAAAGACCAGCATCGCCGGTCAAAAACGGGTGACGGATTTTCTCAATGCCGGTTTGAGCAGCCCAGAAGTCGCCGCCGTCGACATCATGTTTGTTTACACCACTCGTGTGGCCAAC
>JAYTBF010000140.1:0-10958 GCA_043737175.1 Burkholderiales bacterium | reverse complement strand
TCAGCGCACCACCACGCGCCAGCCAGGTGATGGTTTTGCCCTCTTTTTCATGGACCACGGCCCGCTCTTGCAACGGCGCAATATCGACACCTTCATCGTTCATCAAACGGGCATTGCCGAGTAACACCACGGTGCCGTCGATAGTTCCGGTCGCGCCGCGGCCGGGTAAGGCACGAATGTTTTCTGCCGGTGTAAACGTGATCTGGTCAGCCTTGGCGGCGCGTAACACTGCCTTGGCCAATGGATGTTCGCTGCCCGATTGAATCGCCGCACCGAGGCTGAGCATGTCGGTGCGAGATGAGGCAAACGATTTGGCGGCGAGTAATACCGGTTTGCCTTCGGTTAACGTACCGGTTTTATCAAACGCCACAATGGTGATGCGATGCGCGGTCTCCAGTGCCGGTGCGTCTTTGATCAATATGCCCTGTTTGGCGGCCACGCCGGTGCCAACCATGATCGCCGCCGGCGTCGCCAGTCCCAACGCACACGGACAGGCGATCACCAGTACCGACACCGCATTGATCACCGCCACCGCCCAATCGCCGGAAGTGAGCCCCCAACCGAGCATCGTGAGCAAGGCGATCACCAACACCACCGGCACAAATACCGCACTAACTTGATCGACCAAGCGTTGGATCGGCGCTTTTTTGGCTTGCGCGTCTTCGACCAAACGAATGATGCGATTGACCGTGGTCTCGGCACCGATCACACTCACCCGCACGTCAACCAGCGCGTCACCATTCACCGCGCCACCGGTAATCTTGTCGCCAAAGACTTTATTCACCGGCCGACTCTCACCAGTGATCAACGACTCGTCGGCGTGGGTATGACCATTGACCAGCACGCCGTCGGCGGCAAATCGTTCCCCAGGCCGTACCCGCATCAGGTCGCCGACTTGAATATCGGCGATATCGATCTCTTTTTCGACCACACCGACAATGATGCGCGCCGTGGCCGGCATCAACACTTGCAACGCGCGGATGGCGGCGGTGGTTTCGCGTTTGGCGCGGCCCTCCAACCATTTGCCGAACATCACCAGCGTGATCACCACCGCGGCACTTTCAAAATACAAATGCGGCGTAACGTCCCCGGATGCGGTCAACATCATCACCACCGACAAACCATATGCCGCCGACGTGCCGATCGCCACCAACAAATCCATATTGCCTGCGAAGGCCTTTAGGGCGTGCCAACCGGCCCGATAAAACCGCGCCCCCAACCAAAATTGCACCGGTGTGGCCAGCGCCAACTGCAACCACGGCGGCAACATCCAGTGATAACCAAACGGCATGGCCACCATCGGCACCACCATCGGCAAGGACAACAAGGCGGCGATGACAACCTTTTGCCCATCGGTAAACGTTAATATCGGTGCGCGCTTTGGGACATTTTTGGCTGAAACCGCTCCCTGCTCGGCCACTTTCAGCTTCTCTTCTTGTGGCACCGAATAACCGGCATCAACAATCGCCCGCTCCAGCGCCGCCCGCGTCACCCCCTTTGATGATTCAACATTGGCCATTTCGGTTGCCAAATTGACGGTAACGTCGGTCACGCCGGAAACTTTTTTGAGCGCCTTCTCGACCCGCCCGGCACATGATGCACAGGTCATGCCGCCAACCGGAATGTGAATTTGCTCGATCGGGTGGTCAAGTTGAACGGTCATATGTGCAATCATTTAGGCTAGTATTTGCTGAGGATGGACGCATCCAGTTGATATGTTAGCCCGCATCGGGCCAATTCAAGGAGGTCAAAATGATCGAATTCACCATTCCAGATGTTTCCTGCGGCCATTGTGTGGGCGTTGTGCAAAAAACCGTCAAGGCTGTTGATGCCACTGCCACGGTTGAGATTGACATTCCCAGCAAAAAAGTCCGCATTGAATCCACCGCCGACAAAGCTACTTTGGCCAACGCCTTGGTTGCCGCTGGTTATGCCCCCACTGGTATGTGGTAATTTTCCTTCCTCACCCCGCTGACCGCACCAACCGTCGCCAACTCTTTAATCAAGCATGAACAAACTCGAATCGATTTGCCTGTTTTGTGGTGCGTCACCCGGAACCAATCCGCTCTATCGAAACGCCGCCGCCCAGTTCGGCACCACGCTCGCCAAAAATAATATTTGCCTTGTGTATGGCGGCGGCAGAGTGGGTTTGATGGGCGTGGCTGCGGATGCGTGTCTGGCCAATGGTGGTGAGGTAATTGGTGTGATCCCGCGTATGTTGATGGAAAAAGAAGTCGGCCACACCGGTGTCACCAAAATGCACGTGGTCGAAACCATGCACGAGCGCAAGGCGTTGATGACCGTTATTTCCGATGGCTTTATCGCCCTGCCGGGTGGCTTTGGCACGCTCGATGAGTTGTTTGAATCCCTCACCTGGCAACAATTGGCGTATCACACCAAACCAATCGGGCTGCTCAACGTCGGTGGGTTTTTTGACGGGCTCATTCAATTTTTGGATCACGCCCGCGACGAACGTTTTTTACGCGAACTACATCGCGACTCGTTACAGGTCGATGCGGACTTGGACGCGCTGATTGAAAAAATGCGTCATTCGATTGCCCCCGATACCGGCAAGTGGTTGGATCTGGCGAAACACGGTGATGACCATGATGGCGTCGGTCGCCGTTTGCGATGAGCTGCTGGTATGGCGTTTGGCGTTTGCCGTTTGGCGTTTGCCGTTTGGCGTTTGCCGTTTGCCGTTTGGCGTTTGGCGTTTGCCGTTTGGCGTTTGCCGTTTGGCGTTTGGCGTTTGGCGTTTGGCGTTTGGCGTTTGGCGTTTGCCGTTTGGCGTTTGGCGTTTGGCGTTTGGCGTTTGGCGTTTGGGCGTTGGGGCCCCACCAGTGTCGTGCTTCATTCTGTTTGGAGCTTATGTGAGTCAATAAATGATGGTCGCCATTTGTGGCCCCTTCCACCCTTGCCCGGGGAAGGTCAATAACACCACACCACCTTCACCGGAGCAGCAAAATAGCTTCATCGTTTTGCGTCCGTCCGGTGCCCAAGTTTGGTTGGGTTATCACCGGTGCCAAATTCAAATTGGGCCCCGGACTAAATCCGGGAAAGGGTTCTCAGCGGATACACCAAACAAAATCCGAATGTGCAAGCACAACGGGCGGTTCGGGACAGAAATGCCCCAAACCGCCCGTCAATGGTATTACCTGGTACCTAGACTTCTCAAATCTCCTTCACCCCGCTACGGCTCAACACTGACCCCCGCCGGTGCATTGCCCGCATCGTTGATCACCGTCGGCTGGCCCACATTGGCTTTGTTCATCAACCACAACACCAGTGTGCCGTCGGCTTTTTTCCAGACTATGTCGAGGGTGCCGTCGCCGTTGAAATCCCCCGCCGCGTAGTAGCTCCACGTTGGGTCGGTGGTGGGCAGCACAATTTCCTGATCAATCACAATGCCGTTCATCAACCACACTTTGACCTGACCCTGCGCATTGCGGAACAACATGTCGCCACGACGATCCGCATTCATGTCGCCGAGTTTGAGGATGCTGTAGCCCGTTGGCAACGTCCCCACCCGCTCGTTGACCCAGGTGCGGCCAACCTTGGAGGTGAGGCTGCGAATATCGTTGTTTGGGCTCAGCCAGAGCAGATCGCCTTTGCCGTCACCATCGAGATCAGTGCCACCTATCAGGGACCACGACAGTGGTGCTCCACCACGATGTTTGACTTCGTTGACATTGACGGTGGTGTTGCTGCCGTCCATGTACCAGGCAAAGATGACGCCGGAGTCGTTGCTGCCGGGCTTCAGATAACGCCAGACAATGTCGGCACGACCATCGCCGTCCAGGTCAATCACCGAGTCGATCACCCAGTCGAGTTTGGCCTGGCGTGGAATGATGCCATTGACCGGCGGCAGGGTCAGATCAAAACGCACATTGCCGGCTGCGTCGCGTGAAATGAGGCTCGACCGGTTGCTGCCGGTGACATCGCCCGCGCCGAGAATATTCCACTGCTCGCCGATGTCGCGTGACGGACTGAATTCAAATTTGCTGCCGTTCCAGCGGCCGATCATGGCGGTGAACGCGGCTTTGGTTTCAGTGGCATTTTCAGTTGCCAACAAAGGTGCGTTGCTGCGCAGATAAATGTTAGCCAGGCCTCGGCCATCAAAATCAAGCTGGTTGCGCACAGCCAGTGAAACCGTTTGCAGAGCCAGCATCACACTGTTTGACGCCGCACTGTTGCCCGCATTGGATTGCGCGCTGACGGCGCATGTGTAAGCGCGGCCACTGATCAATCCGCCAACATTGTTGATGGTGCCGGCACTGACAGCCTGGACGATGGTTTCACCAACATTGCCAATGCAGGCGAGTTGATAGCCGGACACTGTTGTGCCGCCGGTGGTGAGGGATGCGTCAAAGCTGCATGTGGTCAATGTTGCCGTGGTGGCGCAGCTCAGATTGGTGGGTGCGGCCGGTGGCACCAATGTCGGTGGAGGTGGGGGTGGAGGCGGTGCAGGCGCATTGACCGAGATGTTGCGATCCACATTAGCGGCTGCACTGTAATTGACATTACCCGCCTGCGCGGCACGGATCGTACAGGTACCCACCGTGCCAGTGACAGTGATGGTCGAACCATTGAGACCGCTGCTGGTGCAAATAGCGGTTGTGAGACTTGTAAAAGACACAGCCAGGCCAGACGTCGCGCTGGCGCTGACTGTGAAGGGGATACTGTTTGTCAGTACCGTTATAGGGGCGTTGAAGGTGATGGTTTGTGTGCCTTGCGTCACGGTGATGTTCTGGGTGACTTGATTGGCTGCGGCAAAGCCTGCGTTGCCGGCCTGGTTGGCGGCGATGGTGCAGGTGCCTGCGGTCACACCGGTGACAGTAACGCCATTTGTGCCGCTGACTGTACAAACTGTCGTTGTGGTGGAAGTAAAGATAACCGGATTGGGTGAACCACCACCGGTGGCACTCACCAGACCCGTGCCACCGACGGCGATGGCGGGGGCAACACCGAATGTGATGACTTGCGGTGTCACCCCGACAGCGATGTTTTGTGTGACTTGTGCGGCGGCGCTGTAGTTGGCGTTGCCGGCCTGATTCGCCGCGATGGTGCAGGTGCCTGCCGTCACACCGGTGACGGTTGAGCCGTTGATGCCGCTGACCGTACACACAGCGGTGGTGGTGCTGGTGAAGGTAACCGGATTGCCTGATGCGCCACCGGTTGCACTCACCAGACCCGTGCCGCCGACGGCGATGGTGGGAGCCGCGCCGAAGGTGATGCTCTGGTTGGCCGCGCTGATGGTGATGTTTTGTGTGACCTGTGGGGCGGCGTTGAAGTTGGCGTTGCCAGCCTGGTTGGCGGCGATGGTGCAGGTGCCTGCCGTCACACCGGTCACTGTTGAGCCGTTGATGCCGCTGACCGTACACACAGCGGTGGTGGTGCTGGTGAAGGTAACCGGATTGCCTGATGCGCCACCGGTGGCGGAGACCATGCCGGAGCCGCCGACGGTGATGGTTGGGGCCGCACCGAAGATGATGGCTTGTGTGGCGAGCGTTACACTGACGGTGACCGTGCCGGTGGCCGCGGCAAAGCCCGCGTCGGCCGCCTTGGTGGCGGTAACCACACAACTGCCCGCCACTGCGCCGGTCAAGGTGCTGCCAACAATGGTGCAGTTGGCGTTGCTGGAACTGTAGCTGACCGCGCCGCTGCCGGAGCCGCCGGTGGTGCTCAAGCTGCTGGTGCCGCCGACCACAACACTGGCTGGTGTGGCCACCGCGTTGAGGGTGGCTTGTGAACCGAAAGGTGTCACGCTGTTGGACGCGGCGGACGCCACGCTGTTGCCGATGCCGTTGGTGGCGATGACGCTGCAGGTCACCGCTGTGCCGTTTGTCAGACTGCTGACAGTGATCGGTGATGTTGCGCCCGTGTTGCTCTGCGCGCCGCAGGTTGCGGTGTAGCCGGTGATGGCGCTGCCGCCGTCATTGCTTGGCGCGGTGAAGGCGACACTAACTTGCGCGTCGCCCGCGGTCGCTGTGCCAATGACCGGCGCATCCGGCACGGTGGCAACCAAATTGAAGCTGGCAATGACCGTACAGTTGCCCGTCACCGCGTTAGTCGTATAGGTGGTGCCAACGAGCGTACCTGTGCAGGTGCCGCCAACCGAGGCCGAGTAGCCGCTGTTCGGTGTAACGGTGAAGGCGCTCGTGGCACCATTGGTGACCGCCTGCGCGGTGGACGGTGAGATTGTGCCATTGCTGCCAGCCGATGGGTTGACGATATACGTCGCGCCAAGATTATCCAGTTGGCCGCGAATTTCGCCACCACCATTCAGTGCGGTGTGGTAATTGACATACCAGAGCCCGGCCAGCAGATCGGCTTCGTCGGCGGGCAAATAAGCAATGGTGGCGGTGTTTGGATTGGCACCAATGTCGAGCTTGACGCCGACATTTGCGCCGCGAGCGGCTGGCCCGTGGAAATGCGCGCCGGTGACGGCACCACTCAAACCGCTCATGGTGAAGTTATAGGTAATGAACTTGCCCACCGTGTCCACCGTGACCGACCCGCTGCCGCTGGCGGCGGTGCTGACCATCGGTGACTGCTGCGCGCCCTGGATGACAACGGTAAAGCCGATCTGCACCGGAAAACTTTGTGTGACCTGCGGTGCCGCATTGTAGTTGGCATTGCCCGCCTGGTTGGCGGCGATGGTGCAGGTGCCTGCCGTGACACCGGTGACGACCGCACCGGCGATGGTACACACGGCGGTGGTATTGGACGTGAACACCAGCGCGTTGTTTGATCCACCGCCGGTGGCAGTAACCGTGCCGGTGCCGCCGACAACAACAGTTGGTGCCGTGCCAAAAATGATGGTCTGATTGGCAACACCGATGTTGAAGCTTTGTGTGACTTGTGGGGCGGCGGCAAAACTGGCGGTGCCAGCCTGGTTGGCGGCGATGTTGCAGACACCGGCGATGAGGCCGGAGACGGTAGAGCCATTCAATCCACTCACGGTACACACGCTCGTGGTGGTGGAGGTGAAGACGACCGGCTGGCCAGATGCGCCGCCAGTGGCGGAAACCGTACCAGTACCACCGCCCGCGATGGTAGGTACCGCACCAAAGACAATGGTCTGTGTAGCCATCGGCGTCACACTGTTGGAAGCCGCCGAGGCCGTGCTGTTGCCCACTCCATTGGTGGCGATGACGCTGCATGTCACGGGTGTGCCGTTGGTCAGGCCACTCACAATGATCGGTGAGGTTGCGCCGCTGTTACTCAGTGCACCACAGGTTGCGGTGTAGCTCGTAATCGCGCTGCCGCCGTTGTTACCCGGGGCGGTGAAGGCTGCCGAGACTTGCGCATTGCCGGCGGTGGCGGTGCCAATGACGGGGGCATCCGGCACCGAAGCCGGCAGTGTAAAGCTGGCAATCACGCTGCAATCGGCGGTGATGGCATTGGTGGTGTAAGTGGTCCCGACCAGTGATCCGCCGCAGGTACCGCCGACGCTGGCGGTGTAGCCCCCATTTGGTGTGACGGTGAAGGTGGTGGTGGTGCCATGGCCGATTGATTGCACCACTGCTGGTGAGATCGAACCGTTCACGCCGGCCGATGGGGTGACGTTGTAGGTGGTGAGGTTAAGGGTGATGCCGATAGTTGGCACAAAAAAATCAACCGCATTGCCGCAAGTGCCATCAGTATCGACGCCCAGCCCGGTGAAGCCGTCCAGGCTGATCACGTAGGAAGCGTTGGTGGCGTTGGCTTGTGGGGCTAGGGTAAAGGTTGACAGCAGTTGGTTGGCTTCGGCTGGCAACGGAAAAACGGCGCCAAAAGTGCCACCAAAATCGCGTACTGCGGGTGGATTGGTGACGGCCACCGGATAGGTATTGGTGATGCTGTTTGGATCTGGATAGTTGGGGCCCAACACACGATTGGTGATATTAAAGCGGCCGTTTTCACCGGCATTGGCGGAACGCAACTTGATCGAGTGGCCACACAGTTGTTCGGTGGCGTTATTGGTGGTGGTGACACACCAGGTGACTTGAATGGGCGCGCCACTCGGCGTGAAGGTGGTGCTGGTCGGCCCGCTGCAGGTGTTGCCAACCACAAACGTCGAGGTGATCGCCGCCTGTGCGGACATCGCCAGCCCTAACCAAACCAGCAGGGCAAACATCGTGGCGGTGAGCCAACGCTGCGGAGACTTTGATATGCAATCAGTGGTTTGCAGGCTATGTTGCATGGTGATCCCCGTTATTTTTGGCTTGCTGGCTTGGTTCGTGTTGGCAAAAAAACATTCCCTTACCTACCTTTCGTATTTCCGATGGCCAACAGGTCACAAAATCGGAAATATTTATTCCCCCGCTATTGACGCGGGGAAGCGGCTCACCTGCGTCAGCGGAAGAAAAATATTGAAACTCTATTGTTGGTGAGGCTTTTCAGGCAAAAATGCTTCAAGATGCTTGTTGGTAAACGACTTTTTACTTTTTAACCGAGATTTTCCATTAGGGTTTGGGATGATAACGAGGCTATTTTTGAGTGGATTTTCTGTTGACTGACGAACGAATAGCTGGCTATTCGGGAGGAAGAAACAGGAAATACGCCAAAAATAGACCGTTAGCACCCAAACAGTCCCGAAGGGACGCCTAATGGAAAATCTCGGTTTAATGCTTGCGCAGATTGGTGAACATCAACTTGGGCCCCGGAATGAATGGCCGATGAACGGGCCACGCTGTCCGGGGAAGGTCAACGGCGTCGGCAAAGCGGGCGCGATGAATCGCGCCCCTGCATGTCAAATGCCTGCTCCCGCCCTTGACTTCGCCGAGGTGATGTCCGTATTGGTAATCCCTCCCGACACATTCACATCAAATTTGAAATTGGTCGTGTCCAATGTCTGCCCGGCGCGCGTCTTGATGGCAGTGATGTCGGTGTTGGTGACACTGCGGGAGTTGTTGATATCGCCAACCAGAAATCCCAGCGAGACGCTGGTGGCGTTGAGTGTATTACTTGCCCCTGCTACGTTGTTGATGGTGAGCGTGACGCGGTTGGCGTCGGCCACGCCGGTTAAGGTCACAATCACTTCGGTGTTGTTGGTGGGGTTAATCACCGCGTTGGCCGTGCCGATGGCGTTGCCGCTCGTATTCACGGCGGTGACTGTGCCGATTGACGTTACCGCTTGGTTGAATTGAAAGACGATGGTGTGGCCAGTGCCGATTGTGCGGGGCTCGACGGTGACAGTCCCAGCAATCAGAGGCGCGGTATCAATCACAAGATCAAATGTGCCTGCGGCAACGTGAGTCTTGCGCGATTGCACGGCACTCAGGGCAATATTGAGGTTGAAGCTGGCCTCCACAGTGCAGTTGGCCACCACCGCTGCCGTGGTGTAGGTGATGCCAACGAGCGAGCCGCCACAGGTGCCGCCTACTGTGACCGAGTAGCCGCTGTTTGGTGTGACGGTGAACATCGCGGCACTGCCGCTATTGACGATAACAGGTATGGATGGGGTGATCGCGCCATTTGCAGCCGCACTGGGGGTGACGGTGAAGGTGGGGGGCGCTGTCACCGTAACCGAGATAGCCCCCTCATTGGCCGAGACATCCACAGTGTCCGTCACCTTGTATTTGACGACACACTGCCC
Organism: Burkholderiales bacterium; assembly: GCA_043737175.1. Classification (GTDB taxonomy): domain Bacteria; phylum Pseudomonadota; class Gammaproteobacteria; order Burkholderiales; family Usitatibacteraceae; genus UKL13-2. The sequence continues at coordinate 1,378 of JAYTBF010000140.1, read as the reverse complement.
GATAAAATTATTGGCTGAAGTGAAAAGCGCCTGGTTGGTGACACTAGACCAGCTCAATACCCCGCAGGCCGCTGGCGTATAGGAAACCACGCTGCCGAAGGTAACAGGGTCACTATTCGGGTCACTTGATGCGGCTACGAGATCAATTGGCGGCGAGGTGCTCTGGGTGGGTATCGACAGGCTGACATTGCCTGCGACCGGTGGGGTATTGGTCAGGACAATGCGTATCTGCAAGGTCGGTGAGGGCAGCGGAGCTGGTGCAGTGGCCTTTGTTGTGGTGAGCAATTTTAATGCGCTGAGCGGCGCTGCAGGTGGCGGATTGGACGGACTGGCGAGCGTTACTGTGCCGGTAATTGTTTGTGGTAGCGGTGATGGGTGCGGCTCTGGCAGTTTGTACAAGATGCGGTAAACACGGTCACCGTCACCGAGATTTTCTACGGCGAGGGCTGAGAACGTGCCCAAGCCAGGGTTGCCATTGGCATGCAGCCAAAAAGCCCGATTACCTGCATCCACTAGGTTTGGCTGGCCATCGGCTGTCCAATTCCAGAGGCTAATCACGAGTCCCTGTGTGGGCGATGACACATGAGCCTGCCGCCAGTGGGCGGTTTTGGTACGTATGAAATTACTGTCCACAATCGTAAATGAGCGATCCACGTCGGCGGCGGCTAAAAAGTTGCTGTTGCCTGCCTGGGATGCGCGGATGGTGCAAACAACATTGCCGCTGGTGGGGGTAACAACACGGGAAACTACCGAACCGTTAGTGCCCCCAGTCTCACAGGATGAAGTAGTCAGGCTGGTGAAAGTGACCGGGTTGCCGGAAGTGCCCCCTGCGGCCGTCACTGTAATTGGCATGTCGTTAATGCCTTTATCGGCAAGCGGATTAAAAGTGATGCTTTGCAACGCGCGGATGATGATGTTTTGGGTGGCCTGCGGGGCAGCGCTGAAGTTGGCGTTGCCGAGCTGGCTGGCGGCGATGGTGCAGGTGCCTGCGATGACACCGGTCACGGTGGAGCCGTTCAATCCGCTGACGGTACAGACCGTGGCAGTGGTTGAGGTGAAGGTGACAGCGTTGCCGGATGCGCCACCGGTTGCACTCACCACTCCGGTGCCGCCAACAAATATAGATGGCGCTGCGCCGAAGGTAATGGTTTGTGGTGCCTGCAGAGTGACGCTGTTTGATGGAGCGGAAGCCACACTGTTGCCGATGGCATTGGTGGCGATGACGCTGCATGTCACGGGCGTGCCGTTGGTCAGGCCGCTCACAATGATCGGTGAGCCAGCACCGGTGTTGCTTTGCACGCCGCAGGTGGCGGTGTAGCCGGTGATGGCACTGCCGCCGTTGTTGCCTGGGGCAGTGAAACTCACAGTGGCGGTGGTG
>JAYTBF010000139.1:0-1818 GCA_043737175.1 Burkholderiales bacterium | reverse complement strand
CACGCGGCTCGTTATACCTGACACGGCCGACCATCGACACCTATGTTGCCAAACGTGCGGATCTTGTCGCCACGGCAAAGGATTTGTTTGATGTGGTCACACGCGGCATTGTCAAAATTGAAGTCAATCAGAGTTATGCATTAAAAGACGCCGCCCAAGCACATCGCGATTTAGAGGCGCGCAACACCACCGGCTCCACTGTATTCATTCCATGATGCTGAGATGACGGTAAAATAGTCGAACTTTGTCGAGATGTTGTTGCCTAATCACCGTGGGTCCCGGAATATTTGTTATCTCACATTACACAATAACAACGCCAAACCAGCACGCTCCATACAGCAGCACCTACACAATCAGAGGAGGCAACATCATGCGCCATAACACTTGTTCGAAATTTTCAAAACTGCTCGCGGCAATCACCGTCGCAAGCGTAGCGGCAGTCGCGCCAGCAATCAGCCACGCCCAAGCCTACCCCAACAAGTCAATTAAGATGATTGTGCCGTTTGCAGCCGGTGGCACCACCGATATTGTCGCGCGCATTATCGCCAACCAGTTTGGAACTGAATTGGGCCAGACAATCATTGTTGAAAATCGTGGCGGTGGCGGCGGATCGATTGGCGCCAATGAAGTGGCAAAATCCGCACCCGACGGTTACACCCTCGGCGTGGCAACGGTTTCGACCATGGCGGTGAATCCGGCTGCCAACGCAAAAATTCCCTATAACAATCTGACCGACTTTATTGCGGTGACAAATTTCGCAGCGGTACCAAACGTATTGACTGTGCACCCTTCGGTTCCCGCACAGAATCTGAAAGAGTTTATCGAGTTGTTAAAAAAGAATCCGGGCAAATACAGCTTCGCCACATCCGGTACAGCCGGTATTGGTCACATGATGGGTGAATTGTTTATGGCCGCGACCGGTACTGATATGGTGCATATCCCCTACAAGGGTGCGGGCCCCGCAGTCATCGACGTCATCGGCGGCCAGGTGCCGGTGCTGTTTGACAACTTGCCATCGTCCAAAGCGCATATTGATGGCGGGAAAATGCGTTTACTTGCCGTCGCCTCGCCAAAGCGTTTGCCGTTTTATCCAAACGTACCGACCTTTGCCGAAGCCGGTCTTGCTGACGTAAATGATCGCGCCTGGTATGGCTTGGTGGTTCCGGCCAAAACACCCAAAGAGATCGTTGACAAATTGCATGCCGCTGCGGTCAGGGCAGTCAATCATCCCGCTGTAACAGAAAAACTCGCCGCGCTTGGCACCGAGCCGGTTGCCAACGCACCAGCAGAATTTGCCGCGCAGATTAAAGTCGAATTTGAGAAAATGAAAAATATCGTTGTCAAAAAAGGCATCAAACTCGAATAGTCTTTTTGTGTGTTTAATCAAAACCCCGATGTGTGTATCGGGGTTTTTTTTCGCCCGAATCATACCAACGCACGCTGACGGGGGATAATCAGCCATGAATAAAATTATCGAAATCGAAAACAACGTTGAACTGGACATGCGCCGCTGGCTGGAGCGCGCGGTGATTGGCCTGAATTTGTGCCCCTTTGCCAAGGCGGTTCACGTCAAGGGGCAGATTCACTATGCAGTGAGCCAAGCACAAACGCCACAAGACCTGCTGCAGGATCTTGAAGACGAAATTGTTGCGCTGATGGCGCATGAGCCAGAGGAACGTAACACCACGTTATTGATGGCACCACACTGCCTCGACGATTTTTTGGATTTCAACGATTTTCTGGAAATTGCCGACCATGTGTTAACCGAGCTTGAGTTGGACGGTGTGTTACAAATTGCCAGTTTTCATCCGCAATTTC
>JAYTBF010000138.1:0-4667 GCA_043737175.1 Burkholderiales bacterium | reverse complement strand
TTTGTGCCTATTTTTTTATGACGGCGCCGTTGGCACGAAAATCATCGGCGGAATTTCTCAATCGCGCGTTGGGCCGCAAGGCGACCTGGCGGGACACCTTTAACCACCTGTTGGTGTTTTCTACCACGCTGCTGGATCGCGTCTACTTGATGCACAACCGTCAGCATGAATTAGCCATACAGATCAGCAACGAAGCCGCATTCAAGGACGCGCTTGGAGCAGGACGTGGTTGTCTACTGTTTGGTTCCCACTTGGGCAGTTTCGAGATGCTTGGTGTGGTCGGCAGTCGTGAGAAAAAATTAGCCGTTAACGTGATGATGCACGTTGACGACGATGGCGTCCGTTTGGGGAAAATGATATCGGACGCACATTCAGCCCCGCCATACAATGTCATTCCACTGGGACGCCCCGGCTCAATGCTACAGGCCAAGGAATGCCTTGATCGCGGCGAAATTGTCGGCATCCTGGCCGATCGTGTGTATGCGAATGAGAAAACGCAAAGTCTGCCATTTCTGGGAAGTCCGGCGAGGTTTTCACTTGGGCCGGTACGGCTGGCGAAACTGACCGGTGCACCGGTGGTGGCGATTTTTGGCCTCTTTCGTGGTGGTCGTGCGTATGAAATTGTCTTCGAATCACTGGCTGAACGCGTTTATGATGTCGAGACGGTAGTCGACGAAATGGTCCATCCGACGATGGTGGCAATGGCGGCAAATTCGCTTTCGCAAGATCGCTGTCTAGAGGCGTATGTTGCATGCTTGGAACGCCAGGCGATACGCCATCCATACAACTGGTTTAATTTTTACAATTTTTGGGGAACCTGAATGGGCAACGATGTGAAAAAAGTTTGCCATATTCATGTCAATTTCCATTCCATCGTCGCATTGTGTTTGATTGTAATGGCGAGCGCCTGTCAATCCGCCAACGCGGCCGACGCAGACCTCAATGATCTGATGAAATTGCTGGCAGCGGCGCCTGCCACGGAAGTCGCCTTCACCGAAAAAAAATTCTCCAGCCTGTTGGCCGAGCCGGTGATCAGTTCGGGAAAGCTTCTTTACCGCCGCCCTGATATTGTGGAAAAAAATATCGAATTGCCACGCAAAGAAAGTTATCGGTTTGCCGGTGATGCGCTCGTGCTGGTGCGCAACGGAACCGAAAGGAAAATTGCACTGTCAAGCCAGCCATTGTTAGCCGCATTCGCCGCGAGTTTGCGCGGCGTACTTGGTGGTGATTTGGTGGTGCTGCGTAATTTTTACCAGTTGTCGTTGCAGGGCGAGCTGACGTCGTGGCGTCTCGACCTGACGCCAATCGATGAGGATACCAGCCGGTTTGTTCAGCGCATCACCGTGTCCGGCCAATTGGGTCGAATCAGTCAAATTGTTGTTAATGAAACCAGTGGCGATCGATCCGTGCTGATCGTTCGATAACCACCAATGACCAACAGCGGATTGCTCTCAAAGTTGGCCACACGCGGCGCGGCGCGCGCGGCATTGGCTCTGCTCGGTTTCACCGCGCTGCTATTTTTTGCCACCAAAACGTTACGCGTTGAGGCGGACTTCACCGCATTCCTGCCGCCCTCAACAACGCCTGAAGAGCGCCTGTTAATCGCGCAATTACGTGACGGTCTCGTTTCCCGGTTAATGCTGGTGGCACTGCACGGCGCGGACGAAAAGACACTGGCGGCGAGCAGCCGCAATCTGGCAGATCAACTCAGCCGGGCACCTGAATTCGAATATGCCGCGAACGGCAGTTTTAACCAGTTCGCTGCGCAGACCGAGGTGTTGATGAAACATCGCTACGCCCTGAGCCCGTCCATCAGCGCGGACAAATTTAACGCAGGAGGATTGCGCATCGCGCTCGAAGAGCAATTGGCACAGTTGGCGTCGCCATTTGGAACGTTGTCGCGTTCGATCATGGTGCGCGACCCCACCGGTGAATTTCTTGCCATCGTTCGCCAATTTGATTCCAGCGCCATGCCCCAGCAGCGTCATGGCGTCTGGTTTAGCCCGGACGGCAAACGCGCGTTTTTGATTGCGCAAACGCGGGCACCCGGCTTTGATAGTGAACGGCAAGAGCAGGCCATGTCCGCCGTGAAACAAGCACTGGCCAAAGAAAACGCAAACGTCAGCATGATCCTGACCGGGCCGGGGGTGTTTACGGCTGAATCACGACAATTGATTCGCAGCGACGCCGAGCGATTAAGTACGTTATCGGTTCTGGTGATTCTGACCATGCTGGTTTTTATTTACCGCACGGCACTGGCTGTTGTGCTGGTTGTCATCCCGGTGGCATTCGGATTGCTGATTGGCGTGCTGGTGGTCAATGCATTGTTCGGCTCGGTCCACGCCATCACGCTGGGATTTGCCGCCACGCTGATTGGCGAAGCGGTGGACTATCCAAGTTACCTTTTGCTCAACACCGCCCCCAACGAAGTCACGCAGGTGACAGCCAGACGGTTGCGGATGACGTTTGCATTGGCGGTGCTGACAACAGTCGTCAGTGCACTGGCACTCACCATGTCGAGTTTTCAGGGCCTTGCCCAATTGGGCGTGCTCACCATGGTGGGCGTGTTGGTGGCCGGTATCGCCACGCAATACCTGATTCCATGGTTGCTTGGTGACCATGTGCTGGCGTTTCGACGGCTTCAGGTGCCTGGCAGCAATTTCCTAGACCGTTCGCGCGGGCCGGGTGTGGTCGCCGTTTTGGTGGTGGTCGCTGCAGCCGCCTGGTTGAACCACCTGTATCCGTCATGGTGGCAACGTGATCTCGCCGGCATCAGCCCGGTACCGCCCAAAATGCGCGCGCTTGATGCTGCGCTTCGGCAAGATATGGGTGCACCGGAAGTCAGTATGTTTGTGGCGAGCCGGGGCGGCAGCCAGGAGGCCGCGTTACAAACAGCGGAACGTGTGCTGCCGGTACTCGACGGTTGGCAACAAAAAAAATGGATTCGCAGTTTTGATTCGCCGGCCAAGTACCTGCCAACTTTAGACACGCAGCGTGCCCGCCTGAACACACTGCCCGAGCGTACTATGCTCGAAAAAAATCTGGCGGCGGCATTGAAGGGTCTTGCCTTCAGAGCCGACGCCTTCACGCCGTTTGTCGATGAGGTCGCGGCGGCCCGAATGGCATCACCCGTGACCATGGCGTCCTACGCCGGCACCCCGCTCGGTGCGCGTTTGAGCGCACTGGTCGTTGAACTCGACGGGCAATGGCTGGTGCTGACCCCACTTGGCGGGCTGAGTAGCGGCGGCGACACAAAATTACTGGCGCAAGATCTGTTGGCGAATGCCCAAAGCAACAGTCAAATTGTCAATCTATCGCAGGTCTCGTCAGACATGGTTGACGGCTTCCGAAAAGAAGCGTTATCACAAGCCGCCTGGGGTGCCGGCTTGATCTTACTGCTGCTGGTTGTGGGCTTACGCTCTGCCAAACGGGCATTGCGGGTTGCCCTCCCCGCAGCCGCAGCACTCGTGCTTACCGTGGCCGTGCTGGTCGCATTGGGCACGCGCCTCAGCGTGTTTCATTTGGTCGCGTTGTTGTTGGTACTCGGCATTGGCCTCAACTACGCACTGTTTTTTGAACGTGTTGCGGTGGATGCGGAAGAACGATCTCGCACGCGGCTGGCACTGGCTGTTTGCAGCATTTCCACCATCGTGACATTCGGCTTTCTTGCCTTATCCTCGACGCCTGTTTTGCATGCAATTGGCAGCACCGTTGCCTTGGGCGCGGTACTGGCCTTATTGATGTCAGCATTGTGGGCACGACGCGCCAATGTCGGTCCCGTGCGTCCAACCCAATAGCCATATCCCACCACCCATTCATGTTCGAGTTTTAATGATGCTCCCTCTCGCCATCTCCGCTTATACAACCAGCAGCGCCGTTGGCCTTGGCAACGCTGCCGCAGCTGATGCGCTCAGGAACGGGCGCAGCGGACTCGCACCCAACGATTTGCCTTGGGCGCCATTGCCGTGCTGGATCGGGCAAATACCAAATCTCGATATTGATTCGTGTGTCGATATTCCAGCCGCGCTTTGCGAGTTTGACTGCCGGAATAATCGGTTGGCATTACTCGCCTTGGAACAGGATGATTTTGTGACCGCGGTCGGCGACGCACGCCGTCGCCATGGCGCGGGCCGGGTCGGCGTATTTATCGGCACCAGCACCTCCGGCATCCTGTCAACCGAGTTGGCGTATCAACGGCGCGATCCGGTGAGCGGCGCGCTTCCCGCAGACTATCGATATGCCACCACCCACAACCTCGACGCGACAACCGAATTTGTGCGCCGCGTTCTCGGTCTCACCGGCCCGGCGATGACCATCTCTACCGCGTGTTCATCGAGTGCAAAGGTGTTTTGTCTGGCCGAACGCTTCATCCGTTTAGGACTCATCGATGCGGCCGTGGTCGGCGGGGTTGACAGCCTTTGCCATACCACTTTGTACGGTTTTAGTTCGCTACAACTGGTTTCACCTGATGTCTGTCGCCCGTTCGATGTGGCGCGACGCGGACTGTCAATCGGCGAAGCTGCAGGGTTCGCGCTGATCGAAAAAAATGATGTTGGTGATACCGGCTTGTTTCTTTTAGGTTACGGCGAAACCAGTGACGCGCACCATATGTCAACACCGCATCCTGATGGGGATGGTGCCCGCCGCGCCATGCAAGAAGCACTGGA
>JAYTBF010000137.1:0-4690 GCA_043737175.1 Burkholderiales bacterium | reverse complement strand
ATTGTATTTCCATATGAAGCGGTAAAGGTTGAATTTCTACTACAAGCCGCCTAGTGCGGTGGACGAGACCAAATGAGTTGCTCGTGCTTATGCGTATTTAGCCTTCAGTCTGATTAACTGTAAACCATTCATCCAAATTGAAATTTCCTGTCAGAACCGGCAGCATGAACCGAATTGATGGTGTGGGAAAACGTGATTCTGCAATCGGTGCAATTCCTGAAGGATTTGAATGAAACCAATAAACCGTTTTTTAGACAGAGCCGCTGGTATATTGGGCACCGTGTTCGTTGTAGGAGCGGTCGTCACCGCTGTCTTTGGTGACTCATCTTCTTCTGCATGGGCGCCAACGGTGGCATTGGCGTTTGGCGCTTCATTAGCAGTAGTCGGAATTGCGACGCTTATTGCTCCTGATAAATTTCGCCCCCGAACGAAAAGGGCGACTTCAGGCTATCGTACTTTTGGGTATTGCAAGTGCCATATGCTTGTTCGTCGGAATTCGTTACGTTCTATCACCGCTTGGCACCTAACCAGCATATCGAGGCAGACATTCGCAAGCGCGCTTCGTCCTCCTGCTCGGCCGCTCGGGAGCGTGATGCCGCTTACTACAAGCGTTAAACATTTTTAAAATGTCACGCTGCCCACACTGTCAAACCGACACCATCGGCTACTTCGCCAAACATGCGTCCTGGCGGGGCAGACCCGTCCAGTGCAAAAACTGCAAGGGCTTTTCATTCGTTGCAAAACACGCAACGGGTTGGGGAAATGCAGCGAACCTTGCACTACTTCTTATACCTGTCGCACTGGTCGCATCGCTAGTCATTGTTTCATGGTGGCCACTAGTCATAATTGTGGCGACTTGTATTGCGTTGTTTATTGCGCATGAAGTCGCGCTTTATCGGGCACCGCTCATTGCGACATCCACAACCGAAATTGCGCACGCACGCAAATCATCCTTGCGTTTTGCCGCGCTACTGCTGATCGTCGCTGCCGTTGCCAGCGCACTTAGCTGGCAAACCTTGTGACGCTGTCAAAATCATTGACCACGCACGATCAAGCCCCGCCCAACAACCCTAACCAATAACAAACAAAACAAATGTATTTCATCGCTGCATTCGGCCTACTGATGATCGCGCTCAGCTTGGTGCTGATCATCAATCCAAACAAATGGGCAAGAGGCATTCTGGCGTTTGAGCGCAAGCGATATTTTCACACCATTGAAGTGACTTCCCGTTTGGCGCTGGGTGTGATGCTGCTGGTTTTCGCTTCACAAACTTCGCACCCACGTCTGTTTGAAATTTTAGGTGTTTCATTGGTTGTAGTTGGCTTGGGGCTGTTATTCATCGGCTCCCGTCGCCATCGACAATTTGCGATCAAGTCGGCGTCGTTTGTCCGTGTGTTCCGACCGGCCGGCTTTGTTTCGCTGGTGTTTGGTATTTACATTGTTTACGCCGCGTTATCGCCGCTGGTGTGAGCACACTGTTTTTTTGATTGGCGAACATACCAAGCAACCGCCTAACCTCTCAATCAAATTAATAGACCACTACACCGGCCGAATCGCTTAGGATAGCGGTGATGGTTCAGTCCAATCCCACTCGCGCCACCCACTCAGCAGTGGAAAATACAAACCAAGTTTGATCGGCTGCACATCTTCTGGCGACATCATCGCCCGCATCAATTCAGCATAGGTTTCGAGCTGGGCACGATAACGGTTTTGTTCGTTGTTCAAAAACGTTTCTGTATCCGCGCCCTCGTGGCCGCCGGTTTTGAAATCGATAATCCAACGCGTGCCCTTGTCATCAACAAAGGTGCGGTCAATGGCGACGTTCACCAAACGGCTGTCGACCACACCTGTCAGCCGCCATTCCGAGTGGGCATCACGATGTGGGTTAAGAGTCCATTGTCCGCGTGCATCATCAAGCGTCTGTTTGAGCGCCGCGCTGATCCGCTGTGCCGCGTCAGCGATATCGTTATTGGCCACACCCAAACGTGACAGCTCTTTTTCAAACAAGATTTGGCAATCGCTAACACGATTCCCATGCCAATCCGCCACACCATCCTCGGCGATCCGCTGCAAAAATAAATGCACCACCGAGCCAACATGACGCGCCACATCACCGGCCCATTCAAAATCAATCGTGGTGTTTTTTGCCTTATTGACCTCGGCAATATTCTCTGCGCGAATGGACAGGGGTGGCGGCATGGTGGGCGCGACAAAATCCCTGCTGATTCGGTGTGCACCACCGGCGGATAATGGAACGGCTGAATTTGTCGCTGATGGGCTATTGTTCGTAATGCACGAATGGGCATTTGTTTTTGCGCCAGCATGTTCCGCATCGGCATGAACTGCAGACTCCGCGCTTGCGGCCACCGCCGGCCACAGCGCATGTAACAGGCTGCCCGATTTGGGTGTGGCGATTTGTTTGTCGCCATCCTTTTCTTTGCAGTTGATTGTGGCCAATAAATGCAATCGCCGTTCGGCGCGGGTGGCGGCAACATAAAGTAACCGTACATCTTCGTGTTGTTGTTTGGCACGATCCAGCCGGCTGACAAATCGGTAGATCGCGTCGCCCTCGGCATCGTCATCACTACCGGTTTCACGAATCGGTGCCAATAACAATTCACGCTCACCGCTATCGCGGTTGGGTTGTTCGGTCCATACCAAAAGTTTTTTGTCGTCGTGGCGCGGCGGTCGATCGAGACCCGGCACGATCACGGTATCAAATTCCAATCCCTTGGCCTTATGAATGGTCATGATTTGCACCGGCAGGTCGGCATCGGCACTGTGCCCGCCAGAAAATAACCGGTCCATGCTGGCCGTGAGTGTTTCAAGTTTCACAATCTGCGTACCACCGGATTGGCTGTGCGCTTCGGCTTCCAGCAAATCCAGAAACGTCAATGCGTCCTGCAAATCACTGCCGGAGGTTTCAATCGGCAAACACGCCGGGCCGTTTAACGCCAACCAACATTGCTCAACGGCGTCACGCAATGGTTGTTGCCGGCGTGTGGCCAATGCCACGGCAAACACATTTCGCACTGTCGCCACGCGCGATTGGCTATCTGCCGAAAGTGTTTGTATGCGCACATCGTCGTGAATAATTTCCCAAACGGTGCGCGCATCGACCTTTAACGCGCCGTCTTTTGCAGCCAGGCTATCAGTCAGTGCCGCCAAGTCATTCAAGGTCAACCCACACCACGGCGCACGCAAAATCGCCAGCCAGGCAATCCGATCCGCCAAGTGGCTCAACGCGCGGGTAATCGACAACAGATCTTGCACCACCGGCCGGTCTTTGAGTGGGTCAATGTCCACGGCATGAAACGCGATGTTGGCGACTTTCAGCGCCGGCACAATCGCCCGCAAATGCCCACGATTACGAATCAGGATGGCGATGCTGGCGTCGGGATTTTCCGCACGCGCTTGTTGAATAATCGTGATGACCTTTGCCGCTTCGCGCTCTATTTGATCTGCAGAAGGTGGCGCATCGTCATCAGCGGTTGTTGATTTGTGAACAATATTCCAATGCATAGTGACGGCGCTGGTTGCCTCGTTCACATGGCTGTGCGCGGCAAAGGAAATACTCTCGGCATACGGCACCACGCCACTGCTGATGTCTTCTTTGGCCGGCATCAATTGTTGGAAGGTTTGATTGACCCATTCCACCACCCCCGGCTGGGAGCGGAAATTAACGCTGAGTGTCAACGGCGTGAGTGGCACCTGGCCCATGCCCGACTGTCGCGCCCGCAAAAACAACCCAACCTCGGCCTCACGAAAACGATAAATCGATTGCATCGGGTCACCCACCACAAACAGGGTTCGACCATCGTCGATCGACCAACCACGGGTAAGTTTTTCCAGCAATTCAAATTGGGCAAACGAGGTATCTTGAAACTCATCGATCAATAAATGTTGAATACGATAGTCGAGCGCCAGCGCCAAATCGGTCGGTGCATCGCCGTCCCTATCGTCACCACCACCACCGTCCCCACCCAATGCCCGCGACGCCGCTTGAGCGATTTCGGTAAAGTCACACGCGCCCTCGGCAGCAAACACATTCCATAAATGGGCGGTGGCATACGGTAACAAACGCACAATCGCACCGAGTACCGCCCATTCATTGTCGGTATATCGCGCCGGTGGCAGGCTGCGCAATTGATGCAATTTTTCCGCCAGCAGCGTTGAGGATTGCTCGTTTGCGCCAATCGACGCAAGCAACAAACCAACACGATCCTTCATCGCCGTCATGCGCGCTTTTTCTTCGTTGCTTTCGCCGACTGGAAAACCCAGCGTTTTATTGATGCCGCGTGGTTTGCGCCAGTGTCCGTCCTTGGTCAATAACAACTCGGCGAAACCACACCAGGCAGGCAAGGCTGCCATTTCGCCCGTTGGAAAAGTGGCCAGATGAGCACAATTTGAAAGTGCGGATTGCGCGCCCTCTTTCAGCAAATTTTGCCCCGAGTAGACCGCCAGCTCTAGTGTTTCAGTTTTTTCTGCGGTCGGATACAGGGCAGCGACTTCGGCAACGGCATGGATACGCACCCGTGCCAATGCGGCTTCCAATACTTCACGTTCGTGCATTTTTGGCAAATTGCGCAACCAATGGTCACGCGATCGCAACATATCGGCAAACAACTTTTCGACCACCATTAAATTATTGTCGAGGTGCCAAAGCAATATGGCGACATCATCCGCAAC
>JAYTBF010000136.1:0-4698 GCA_043737175.1 Burkholderiales bacterium | reverse complement strand
CCAACAATAACGGGCGCACAAACACCTCTTTGGTGATCGGTGCATATTGAATCAGCTGAAAAATTTCATTTTCAAACACCACGGAACCAGGCGAAACGGCGATGTTTTCGCCCACCTTAAATGCAGTCTGATCGGTAATCGAGACCTGTCCCCGTTCAACGTCTTCCTGCAGATTTTTGATGCCGCCACGAATCGATTCGCCCTTGCTATCGATGGCCAGTTTCAAAGCATCGGGATTGGTGGCCAGAAAATTGGAAGGCGCAACCGCGTCTAGATATTGTTTCAAAAAAAAGTGTGCGCGCTTTTTTTCGTCAGGTGCCAACACCGACGCATTCAGGCTCTTTAACAGCGCTTGGCTGGTCGCCAGATAAGCATCGGCGAGCATTTTGAATGGTGGTTGTGTCTGCCATGCCGAGCTGGCAAATCGTTTGTCGTCGGCGCTGGAAACCTGCATCGCCGCCATCAGATCAGGAATATTTGGGGGAGTGTTGGGTTGCATGGTTTTAGTTGGTTAATATGCACTGTGACGCCGTCACCGACTATTCTGGCACTGAAAATCAAACAGCGCACACCTGTTAGCGCGTGGTCAACGTGGTCGCCGTGGTCAATCCGCGCCGACCAACCCATTTTATCAATTCAAAGCAAAATCACATCATGTACATCATCATCATTGCCTGGTTGTACGTTGTTGTACTGATGGCGGCCACCGAAAGTAACCTGACCGCGGCAATCATGACCCTGCTGTTTTTTGGTTTACTGCCAAGCGCTTTGTTATTTTGGTTATTTGGCGGCGTCGGCCGTGCACGACGGGCGGCCAAACAACGTCTCGATCAGCAGCGGATGGAACAAACTGTCAAAGCAATCGACGAATCAGTGGCCGATCAAAAAATGGACCAACAAGATCGAGCCAATACCAAGACCGATTAGCGCAAATTGCGCCAGCGAATCGCGCAACGAAGTACGGCGGTGTAGTCCTGGAATCAAATCCGCGATAGCCACGTACATCATGCTGGCTGCGGCAAGGCACAGAAAAATATACGAGTAGGCTTCGAGTTCTTGCAGTAAAAAATAAGCCAGCACCGCGCCCACCAAAGTCGCCAGACTCGACACCATATTCCAGAACAGCGCCCGGCGTTTGGACATGCCGGAGTGAATCAGCACCAGAAAATCACCCAACTCCTGCGGCAATTCGTGGGCGATGATGGCAACCGAGGTGAGGATGCCTAGGCGGACATCGGCGACAAATGCTGCGGCAATCACCAACCCGTCGGTGAAATTATGAAAACCGTCACCAATGATAATCATCCACGCCGACGATTCATTGCCGTGGGTGCCGTGGGTGCCGTGGCTGGACCCGCTAGGCGCGCCATGATGGTGGTGAGGCGTTTGTGAGTTAACTGCAGGGGTGCTGCCCGGCTCAGCCAATGCGGCAAATTCCGCACCATGATCGTGGCTATGGCGCCATAACACCATTTTTTCCAGCACAAAAAAACCGAGGATGCCCGCCATTATCCAGGCGGCAACTTTGTGATATTCGGTGGTGGTTTCAAAAATATGCGGCAGCAGATCGAGGAATACAACCGCCAGCAGCGCGCCCACCGCATAACTGACAAACAATGGGATCAGCCGCGGCTGCACCCGCCACGCAACCAACGCCGCGAGAGTGACGGAAATAATGCCACCGGCAAGCGCGGCGGCAATGATATAGAGAAGTGTCATGAGTTATTTTATGTTGACCGGGCAAAATCTATCGCCTGAAAATCGCCTGACAGCCAATTTGATTGTTGCTTACTGTTGCTTCCGTTGCCGACGCACCTAATGCAACTTGATTGCAACATTCTAACATCCATGCCATGGAGCGGATGGCCTCCGCTGTTACTGCAAATGAATGAATGCCGCCATACGGCCGGATTTTAATCCCGACTTGCCCTCGCGCCGATGCGAAAAAAACCGTTCAGGATGACTGACCGTACAGGTCCCACCACCATAGATTTGTGCGGACTGCAGTCCGGCGGCAATTAATTTTTGTCGCGCCAACAGAAAAATGTCCGCCAAAAATTTCTGGTTATTGGTGCCGTCAATGGCTCGAAATGCGCCTGCAGCAGCCGGATCCAACGTTTCAAACGCATCCCGCACGTCGATCCCCACTTCAAATTGCGTAGGGCCAATGGCTGGCCCCATCCATGCCAGCAGATTTGTCGGGGCGACGTGCATCGAATGTATGGTCGCTTCTAGCACGCCGGCCGCCAAGCCGCGCCAACCGGCGTGGGCGGCGGCAACCACCGTTCCAGCCACGTCGGTAAACAACACCGGCAGACAATCCGCCACCATCGCCGTGCAGACCGTCCTAGATTGGCGCGATATAGCAGAGTCCGCGGTGATCGCCCGGCTGGGGTCGATAGCATCTAATTCCGCCACCGACACACCATGCACCTGGCTCATCCAGCGTGGTGGAAAACCAATGAGTTGTTCGACCCGTCGGCGATTTTCAGCCACGGCGAGAGGATCATCACCAACACTTTTGCCCAAATTTAATCCCGCCAGCGCACCGAGACTGACCCCGCCAATACGCGTGGTGAACACCGCCCGAACGTTTTTTGGCGCCGGCCAATCGGGCACAATACAGTCGGACCGCGTCAACACTAGACTTCCGCGACCGCCGCAATCAAGGCCTGCATATCGTCCGGAATGGGCGCCTTGAATGAAACCAATTTTCTTGTTTTCGGGTGTTCAAATGCCAGTGCCCTGGCGTGTAGCGCCTGTCGCCCAAACAGGGTGACGGCGTCGTGCAACATCGGCGACAATCCTTTGACGCCCTTGCCATAAACACTATCACCTTCCAGCGGAAAGCCGATCGAGGCCATGTGCACACGAATCTGGTGGGTGCGCCCGGTTTCGAGTTTGCATTCGACCAGCGTGTGATAGGTGAATAACTCCTCGGCATGGTAATGGGTGATGGCGGGCTTGCCGGGACCCAGACTATTCACCACCGACATCTTGACGCGTTCACGCGGGTGCCGGCCAATCGGCGCATCGACGGTGCCATCGGTCAATACCTGCCCGCGCACCAACGCAGCGTAACGGCGCGACACGGTATGTGCCTGCAACTGTCTCACCAACGCCAACTGTGCCACTTCATTGCGGGCTATCACCATTAATCCACTGGTGTCTTTATCGAGTCGATGCACAATTCCTGCACGCGGCACATGAAAGGTTTCTGGATAACGGAACAAAATACCATTCAACACCGTGCCAGTCCAATTGCCCACCGCCGGATGCACCACCAGATTGGGCGCCTTATTGATCACGACAATATCGTCGTCTTCAAACACCACGTTCAATGGCAAATCTTCGGCCTGAAAAGCATTGTCCTCATCACGCGGCTTGATATTGGCTTGAATCAATTCGGTGCCCATGACTTTGCTTTTGGGCGTGGCGATCTCACCATTTAAGCGAATATCACCCGATTTCACCAAAACAGCCAGTCGGCTGCGTGAATGATCAGGGAACAAACTCGCCAAAGCGGCATCGAAACGGCTTCCCGCGAGGCTCAATGGCACCTTCACCTCCACCACTTCGCCCGCATGAGGCACACCAATGACGTTTTGAGGCGTCACTGGGCTATAATCGTCGTCTTCAAAATCGTTTGATTGCATGGTTGAAAGTATGACACGTCCCTTAGCACCTTCCTCGTTCAAATCCATTGTTATGCTGGTCTTGCTGCCGCTATTTTTGTTTGGCTGCGGGATGTTCGGCGATAAGTCGGGCAGTTCAAAAAACTGGACCGTCGAACAGTATTATGAAAACGCCCGCGCCGAACTCGACTCCGGCAACAACCAAGGCGCCATAAAACTGTATGAACAACTGGAAGCCCGTTATCCATTTGGTCGATATTCCCAACAGGCGCAACTCGACATTGCCTACGCCTATTACAAAGACAACGAAACTGCCCAAGCGGTCAGCGCGGCCGAACGCTTTATGAAGTTGCACCCAAATCACCCGAACCTCGACTACGCCTATTATTTAAAAGGATTGGCCTATTTCAAACCTGACTTGGGTATTTTTGGTGAAGTTTTGAATTTGAATCAGGCCGAGCGTGATCCCAAGGCCTTGCGTGATTCGTTTGATGCTTTCAAAGAACTTGTAAACCGCTTTCCCGACAGCATTTATTCTGACGACACCCGTGGCCGGATGATTTATTTGGTGAATACCCTCGCCAAACACGACCTGTCTGTCGCCCGTTATTACTATCATCGTGGTGGTTATTTGGCGGCGGTCAATCGCGCACAAGCGGTGTTGATCCGTTATCCACAGGCGCCGGTTTCGGAAGAGGCATTGGTCATTTCCGTAGAATCGTATGAAAAAATGGGCATGAAGGAATTGGCCGACGCATCACGACGTGTTTTGGAAAAGAACTACCCGAATAATTCGATGATTGCCAAATCCACCTCGAACAGTGGCAAGGCCTGGTGGAAAATTTGGTAGTCTGGTGACACCATCAAAGTCGTCGCAAAGATTGCCTTTTCAGAATAAATTGCTCCGAATATCGCACCAATAAAGGAGTTTTACTTTTGCAAATACAAAACGCCCTCTGATGAGGGCGTTTTGTATTTGCAATTGTTAACATACGCTCAGGTAAAAACAACCTCGAATGGTAGCGTGCTTCGTCCTCCTGATTAATAATGATCGCGACTAAAC
>JAYTBF010000135.1:0-4703 GCA_043737175.1 Burkholderiales bacterium | reverse complement strand
ATGGTGTGAATAAATCCGATCGCACCGGCACCGGCACCCGCTCCGTATTTGGCTACCAAATGCGTTTCGACTTACAGCAGGGGTTCCCGCTACTGACCACCAAAAAATTGCACCTGCGCTCGATTGTTCACGAGTTGTTATGGTTTTTGCAGGGCGACACCAATATCGCCTACCTAAAACAAAACAACGTGACCATTTGGGATGAGTGGGCCGATGCCAACGGCGGCCTGGGCCCGGTGTATGGTTACCAATGGCGCAGCTGGCCGATACCGGATGGCAAACACGTCGACCAAATTAGCGATGTAATCCATCAAATCAAAACCAACCCCAATTCGCGCCGACTGATTGTTTCGGCGTGGAATGTCGCCGATATTCCGCAAATGGCATTGGCACCCTGCCACGCATTTTTTCAATTTTACGTCGCCAACGGCACCCTCTCCTGCCAGCTGTATCAACGCAGCGCGGATATTTTTTTGGGCGTGCCGTTTAATATCGCCTCATATGCCCTGCTAACGATGATGGTGGCCCAGGCCTGCGGGTTAAAGGCCGGCGACTTTGTCCACACGCTCGGTGATGCCCATTTGTATTCCAATCATCTTGATCAGGCCCACGAGCAGCTTGGCCGCACACCATACGCCATGCCAACCATGCGTTTGAATCCGGCGATTTCGTCTGTGTTTGATTTTAAATTCGAAGACTTCACGCTGGAAAATTACCAGTCACACGCCGCCATCAAAGCGCCAATTGCCGTATGAAAAGTTCCGGACGTCTGTGTTTGATTGTTGCAGTCGCCAACAACAACGTCATTGGTTTGGCCGGAAAAATGCCCTGGCATCTACCCGCCGAGCTCGGTTATTTCAAACGTATCACCATGGGTCACCCGATCATCATGGGGCGCAAAACCTTTGAGTCGATTGGTCGGGTGTTGCCCGGTCGGCGCAATATTGTTGTGACCGGCAATCAAACATGGCATCACGCCGGGGTTGAGATCGCGCACAACATCAAACAGGCCTTATCGATGGTGGCCGACACCACCGCGTTTGTAATTGGTGGTGGCTCGCTTTATAACCACACCCTTCCATTGGCGGATGAAATTTATTTGACCGTCATTGCGGCAGACGTGGAAGGCGACACTTTTTTTCCAGCGCTTGATCCAGAGACATGGCAGGAAGTCAGCCGCGAACATCGCCGCAAAGACGCACAAAATCCCTACGATGTCGATTACTTGGTGTTAACCAAGCGCAGCGGCTAGCGTAGTGCTTGAGTCTGTTTGGAACTAATAAAAGTACGTAACCACAGATAAACACGGATGAACACGGATAAAACCAGACGATCTAACTGTGTACATCTGTGTTTATCTGTGGTTAATGCCTTTTTTCACACCGTTATTACGTCGCATTCATTACGAAACACTACACTCGCGACAAACAAAAGGTAAAAGTCTTTTATTGACAAGCGGTTTTCGGCATTTTTGCTTGGAAGTGCGCGCCCACCGGCGCTCTTCATTTTCCAACACCATCAACTCAATACTCACCGGCACCGGAAAATTGCGGTTGATAGTTGTCACGCCAGCCGCGTGGTGGTGGCGGTGGCATCATGTTTGATGCATCGTAATCAAAGGTAATGTTGTCGGGCGACAACCATTCCGCAAGGGCATCCACCAGCGCCTGGGTGACACGCACCCGCCATTGATCCGGCAGCATCACCGGCACTTCCGCGTCACCATTGTTGTAAATAATTTTAACGGCGGCGGCATCGCGTTCATTGGCGGCGACATGGGGTGACAACAATCTGCGCAATTTTGCGCTGTCGATATCGCCTTGTAGTGTCAACGTCATCTGCCGGACAAATTTACGCGCTTCATCGAGCGAAATCACGTCATCGGCAATCACCCGGTTGCCACCGGAAAATTCGTCGTGTGAAACGCGTCCGCGCACGATCAACGGCTGATCGTCACAAATCAATTGGCGGCGTTTATCAAAAATTTCGCTGTACGCCACCACCTCGGCACGCGCGCTGCCGTCGTCGAGGGTCATGACACACATACGACCGCGTTTGCCGTTGCGCACCCGTTGCTCGTACAAGATTCCGGACATCAGAATAGATTCGTTTTTCGGCTGCAGATCGGCCAGCAAATTTTTCGCGAATTGCCTGATCTCTCGCGCATAAATCGTAAACGGATGTCCAGACAAATAAAATCCAAGGGAAATTTTCTCATTGTTCAAGCGTTCACGTTCCGACCACATCGGCACCATCATCAGCTCGAGCACGCCGCCCGACTCCGGAGTGGATTCACCAAACAAACTGACTTGCTGGGCATCACGTGTCGCCATGTCTGCCAGCTCAACCGCCTGTGGCAACGACGCCAATACCGACGCGCGATTGGCGGACAATCCATCAAATGCACCAGCGCGAATCAACGCCTCCATGGCGCGACGATTGACCCGACTGCGGTCGATGCGTTTGACAAAATCAAGCAGATCCTTAAATGCCCCGCCCTCTTGCCGTGCCGCTTCAATGGCCTCAATGGCCGCACGGCCGGTGCCCTTCACCGCGCCCAACCCATAACGAATGGTATGTCGGTCAATCGGAAAAAAACGATAGGTGCCCTGGTTGATATCTGGCGCCAACAAACTCAAACCAATGGCACGTGCATCATCGGCGATTTGTTGCACCTTGTCGGTGAAATCCATGATGCAACTCATATTCGCCGCCATAAACGCCGCGGGAAAATGCGCTTTCAGGTAAGCAGTATGAAATGCCAGCAACGAATATGCCGCCGAGTGTGATTTGTTGAATCCGTAGCCGGCGAACTTTTCCATAAAATCAAACAGCTCATTGGCGACACTCGCCTTGACGCCGTTTTTTTGCGCACCCTCGCTGAAAATTCCACGATGCTGCGCCATTTCCTCGGGCTTTTTCTTGCCCATCGCCCGTCGTAATAAATCGGCGCCGCCGAGTGAATAACCGCCAATCACCTGGGCGATTTTCATCACCTGCTCCTGATAGACCATGATGCCGCAGGTCGGTGACAACACCGGTTCAACACGCGGATCAAGATAACTCACCATCTCCTTGCCGGTCTTGCGATTCAGATAATCCGGGATGAGATCCATCGGACCGGGACGATACAAGGCGTTCAACGCCGTTAAATCCTCAACCGATCTGGGTTTGGCGCGCATGATCAGATCACGCATACCGCGGCTTTCAAACTGGAAAATAGCGGTGGTGCTGCCGCGCGAAAAAATATCGTACGACGGTTTATCGTCGAGTGGAATGGTTTGTAAATTAAATTCGCGGTGCTCCGGCTCGAGCGCATTGCCACGGATCAGATTCAGCGTTTCTTCGATGATGGTCAGCGTGGTCAGACCCAAAAAGTCGAACTTCACCAAGCCCACGGCTTCGACGTCGTCTTTGTCATATTGGCTGACAAACGATGCCGAACCATCGGCCACATACAGCGGCGTAAAATCTGTCAACGGCCCGGGTGCGATCAACACACCACCGGCGTGCATACCAACGTTACGGGTGATGCCTTCCAGCTTCAACGCCAGCCGCATCAGTTCCGCAACTTCCTCTTCCGCCTCGATGCGCTCGTTAAATTGCGCCTCTTGTTTCATCGCCTCGGCGAGTGTGATGCCGAGTTGGTTCGGAATCAATTTCGCCACCCCGTCGACGTGGTTGTAGCCCATACCAAGCACGCGACCGACGTCGCGGATCACCGCTTTGGCGGCCATGGTGCCAAAGGTGGCGATTTGTGAAACCGAATCGTGACCATATTTATTTTTCACATATTCGATGACCCGGTCACGCCCCTCCTGACAAAAGTCGATATCAAAGTCGGGCATCGATACCCGCTCCGGATTCAGGAAACGCTCAAACAGCAGGTCGTATTGCAAAGGATCTAAATCAGTAATGTCGAGTGAATACGCCACCAGTGAACCGGCACCCGAGCCGCGACCGGGGCCAACCGGCACACCGTTGTTTTTTGCCCAACCAATAAAATCAGCAACAATCAGGAAATAACCGGGAAACCCCATGTGGATGATGGTCTTGACTTCAAATTCCAGACGAGCCATGTACTCCGGTCGACGCGCATCGCGTTGGGCCGCGTCGGGATACAACATCAGCAATCGTTTTTCCAATCCGACGGTGGAGGTATCGAGCAAATAGGCGTCGACCGACTCACCATTGGGCGTTGGAAAATTCGGCAGGCGTGACTTACCCAGCACAAACTCAAAATGGCAGCGTTTGGCGATTTCAACGGTATTGGCAATGGCCTCTGGCAAGTCGGCAAACAAAACCGCCATTTCCGCCGAGCTTTTAAAATATTGTTCCTCGGTGAAATCATTACTACGACGTTTGTCACCGAGTACTTCGCCCCTGGCGATACAGACGCGGGCATCGTGCGCCTTAAAGTCATCGCGGCCGGTAAATTGCACCGGATGGGTGGCCACCACCGGCAGATCACTGACACTCGCCAAATTAAGCGCTGCAGAAATATAGGCTTGGTCGCTATCGCGCCCGGCGCGTTGCAACTCGATGTAAAACGCATCCTTAAAATCGCGCGCCCAGCCATTGGCCAGCGCCAAGGCACGTTTGCTGTCGGCCTGTAACAACGCTTGGCCAATATCGCCAGACGCCGCACCGGACAAGGCGATCAAGCCATTGGTGGTGTTGGCATCCAACCATTCACGGCGAAC
>JAYTBF010000134.1:0-4703 GCA_043737175.1 Burkholderiales bacterium | reverse complement strand
AACAAAACATAAAACTCGTTTATTTACGGCCACGTTGGGGCGTTTTCACCTGAAAACAGCCGCAGAATAACGACTTTCACTTTTAAATCCTATTGCTGGCTGGCTACGTTGTCGTATTTTTTTGCCGGGTGCGCCACCAACCGTCGCCGACCGCATTGGCACAGCAAAAATTGAACGCGCCATCCGCACGAATCGACGCACAAGCACACATCGACGGCGAAGAATTCTGTAACCTTACAAGGTCCTGTCACCAGCTTAGAGAGCCTCTATGTCCCCGCCTGTTCTGCCAAATTCCATGCGCCACGTTGCGGTCACCGCCAGCGGCGCGCCCGACGTCATGCATATCCTTGCCAGACCGCTGCCCACTGTTGGCGCGGACGATGTGCTGATTCGAATCGCCTACGCGGGCATCAATCGCCCCGATGTCGCGCAGCGCCAAGGCAGCTACGCCCCGCCACCCGGCGCCTCTCCGATCATGGGGCTGGAGGTGGCCGGAGAAATTGTCGCCACTGGAGAAAACGTCACACGCTGGAAAGTGGGTGATCAAGTCTGTGCACTGACACCAGGCGGTGGTTATGCGGAGTATTGCGCCACCCCGGCTGCGCATTGTCTGCCGATTCCGAACGGACTGTCGATGCTGGAGGCAGCCGGTGTGCCGGAAAATTTCTTCACAGTATGGGTAAATGTTTTCAATACTTGCGCGCTCAAGGCCGGTGAAAAATTTCTGGTTCATGGCGGCTCTAGTGGCATCGGTTTAACCGCCATCCAACTGGCCAAGGCGTTTGGCGCAGAAACATTTACCACCGTTGGCAATGACGAAAAAGTCGCGTTTTGCAAAACAATCGGTGCCGATCACGTTTTCAACTACAAAACCCAGGACTGGATGGCGGAGATCGCGACCATCACCGGCAAAAAAGGTGTGAACGTGATCCTCGACATGGTTGGTGGGTCATACATCGAAAAAAATCTGCGCGTGCTGGCGATGGAAGGCCGTTATTGTTTCATCGCTTTTTTGGAGGGTGGCAAAGCCGAAATCGACTTTCGCCCGCTGATGATGAAACGGCAAACGATTACAGGGTCGACCCTGCGCGCCCGTTCCGATACACAAAAAGCATTAATCGCGTCACAGCTGGAAGAGAAAGTGTGGCCGCTGTTGACGGGTGGCAAAGTGAAACCGGTGATACATCAGGTTTTTGCGTTGGATGAAGTTGTTCAAGCCCATCAATTGATGGAGTCGTCGGCACATATTGGCAAAATCATACTTAAGGTTGGCGGATGAAGGCGAGTGAAAACTTGCTGCTGTGCATCTGACAATAAAAAGCCCGCATTCAGCGGGCTTTTTTTGCAATCGAATTCTAGAAATTAAAACGGGATATCGTCATCCATATCGTCAAATTTCGCTGCGCCACCTTTGCCTGCAGCGGGCTTGGCCGCGCCGCCGCCACTCGGTGCTGATGACGATCGAGAATAGCCGCCGCCCGCATCACCACCACCTGCGTCACCACCACCCATGCCACCGCGCGAGCCCAACATTTGCATCGCGTCGGCAATGATTTCAGTTGTGTACTTTTCCACCCCGTCTTTGTCCTGCCATTTGCGGGTGCGCAGCTTTCCTTCGACGTAAACCTGCGAGCCCTTTTTTAGGTACTCACCGGCGATTTCGGCTAATTTGCCAAAAAAAGCCACGCGGTGCCATTCGGTTTGTTCTTGTTTTTCACCACTCTTATCCTTCCACGTTGCCGTGGTGGCAATGGAAATATTGGTGATCGCGCCGCCGTCCGGCATGTAGCGGGTTTCCGGGTCGCGGCCAAGATTGCCGACAAGAATTACCTTATTTACTGAAGCCATAGCGTGTTTCCTTACATTAAGTTGGATTTACCGCGCCCAATTGCCTGAACTCGAGCTGGTGCATAGACCAGTAAAGTGAATCAAAAAATAGGTGCGGAACAGTGCTGCGAACGGGTAATATAGCAGGTTGCCCTTTAAAAATTCTTACCGATCCCGGTAAGAATTTTTCCGTTGAAGCTGAACATTTTTGATTCAACGAGTTAGCCCAGAAAGTTCATCAAGCACGTTATGGATCAGATCAAAATACGCGGCGCACGCACGCACAATCTCAAAAATATCAGCCTCGACTTACCCCGCCATTCATTGGTGGTGATCACCGGGCTATCCGGGTCCGGAAAATCGTCATTGGCCTTTGATACGCTGTATGCCGAAGGTCAGCGGCGTTATGTCGAGTCGTTATCCGCCTATGCGCGGCAATTTTTGCAGCTGATGGAAAAACCCGACGTCGATTTAATCGAAGGATTGTCGCCGGCAATTTCGATCGAGCAAAAAGCAACGTCGCATAACCCGCGCTCGACAGTTGGCACGGTCACCGAAATTCACGATTACTTACGTCTGCTGTTCGCACGCGCCGGTACGCCGTTTTGCCCGGAACATAAACTACCTCTTGAATCACAAACCGTTTCACAAATGGTCGATTCGATCTTGGCGCTGCCGACGGATACCAAACTAATGCTGCTCGCGCCAGCCGTGGTGGGCCGTAAAGGTGAGCATCTCGATCTGGTCGATGAATTTCGTAGCCAGGGTTTTGTGCGCCTGCGGGTCAATGGCAAAGTGATTGAAATTGATGCTTTTCCGAATCTGGACAAACAGAAAAAACACACTATTGAAGTGGTGGTTGATCGGTTGAAAACCACGCCCGAGCTGAAACAGCGTATTGCCGAATCATTCGAAACCTGCTTACGCATCGGCGGCAACAAGGCGATTGCTGTTGCCATGGATGGCGGCAAAGAAACACTGTTTTCCTCCAAATTCGCCTGTCCGTCTTGCGACTATTCATTGGCCGAGATGGAGCCGCGATTTTTTTCGTTCAACAACCCGATGGGCGCGTGTCCGAAATGCGACGGCTTGGGTGAAATTACGTTTTTTGATCCGAAACGAATCGTCACCTATCCCGGCCTGTCGCTCGCCGGTGGCGCGATCAAAGGTTGGGATCGTCGCAATCAGTTTTATTTTCAAATGTTGATTGGACTGGCCGAACATTTTCAGTTTGATATTGAGACGCCATTTGACAAGTTGGCTGACGAGGCACAGCAGTTGATTTTGTTTGGATCCGGCAAAGAAAAAGTGCCATTTAATTATCCTGGTGAGCGCGGCAAACCGATTGTTCGTGAGGATGTATTTGAAGGCATCGTGCCAAACTTGGAACGCCGATACCGCGAGACCGATTCGATGGCGGTTCGGGAAGAGTTGGCAAAATATATTTCCACGAAGGAATGCCCAGAGTGTGACGGCACCCGCCTGCGCAGTGAAGCCCGCAATGTACGGGTTGCTGATAAATCACTGCATGAAATTTCTGCGATGGCATTGAAAGACGCGTCACGCTGGTTTGCAAACGTCAAGTTGCCGCCTCAAAAGGCGGCAATCGCCGAGCGGATTTTGAGTGAGATATCGGCGCGACTACAATTTTTGAACAACGTTGGATTGGATTACCTGTCGTTGGTCCGCTCGGCCGACACCCTATCTGGCGGGGAGGCGCAACGTATTCGGCTGGCATCGCAGATCGGTTCCGGACTCACCGGCGTGATGTATGTGCTGGATGAACCGTCGATTGGCTTGCACCAACGCGACAACGCGCGGTTATTGGAGACCTTAAAACGACTTCGCGACCTTGGCAATTCGGTTATTGTGGTTGAGCACGATGAAGACGCCATCAACGCCGCCGATTATGTCGTCGACATGGGGCCGGGTGCGGGTGTGCATGGCGGAATGATTGTCGCCGAAGGCACACCGGATCAAGTCAAAAAGTCATCACAATCGTTAACCGGCCAATACTTGTCCGGCAAGAAAAAAATAACCACGCCAAAATCGACGTTTAAGTTTGATAAGAAAAAACAGTTGGTCATTCATGGTGCGCGTGGCAACAACTTGAAAGACGTCACGTTGAATTTGCCGGTTGGCAGCTTGACGTGTATTACCGGTGTGTCCGGCTCCGGCAAGTCGACACTCATCAATGACACGTTGTACAAGACCGTTGCCCATCATTTATATGCATCGACTAACGATCCTTCGCCGTTCGACTCGATTGATGGCCTAGATCACTTTGATAAAGTGATTTCGGTTGACCAATCTCCGATTGGCCGCACACCCCGCTCCAATCCTGCGACCTACACCGGTCTATTTACACCGATTCGTGATTTGTTTTCTTCTGTGCCTGAATCACGTGCACGTGGATACGGGCCCGGACGTTTTTCGTTCAACGTCAAAGGTGGGCGTTGTGAGGCTTGCCAGGGTGACGGCGTGATCAAGGTGGAAATGCATTTTTTGCCGGATGTTTATGTTCCCTGTGATGTCTGCCACGGCAAACGCTACAACCGCGAGACACTTGACGTTCAATACAAGGGAAAAAATATCAATGAAGTGTTGGCGATGACCGTTGAAATCGCCTTTGACTTTTTTAAGGCCGTTCCGATAGTTGCCCGCAAGTTGCAAACACTTCTTGATGTCGGTTTGGGGTACATCCGGCTCGGTCAGAGCGCAACCACCCTGTCTGGTGGTGAGGCGCAACGGGTGAAGTTGTCGTTAGAACTTTCCAAGCGCGACACCGGCAAAACGTTGTTTATCCTGGACGAGCCCACAACCGGCCTGCACTTTCATGACATCGACATGTTATTAAAGGTTCTGCATCGCTTGCG
>JAYTBF010000133.1:0-11160 GCA_043737175.1 Burkholderiales bacterium | reverse complement strand
GCGAAATAATTCCTCAGGAAAAAATCGTATAAATTGCAGCGCATTTACCGCCGCACAATTGTTGCGATCGCCCCCAACCCTGCCTTCCCCCGTTGCCGGAGGAAGGGGTGAAAATCACGGCCGCACCGCTGGCGCATCCACTTTCATGCCCCCGGCCCGCGCCGCCAGATACACTTCCAGCGCCACCAGTTCTTCGCTGCCCAATGGGTACGGCTCGGCGCGCACGCCGGTCATGCAGTTGCGTAGCCGCCGTTGTAATGTCCCCACGCCCTGCCACGCCAGCCGGTAAAGCGGATAACCGGTTGGGTGGGCTTGCGGAATGATGTTGCCCGCCAATGATCTTCCGGCCAAGCCATCATGACAATCGTGGCAACTTAAATTGATCTGGCCGATACGTTGGTTAAATAATTTTTCACCTTGTGTTCGTGCCGCCGCAATTTTGGGGTCGGTGGACGGAATGATTTTTTGGCCACGTGATTGAAGGGCGAGATAACTCTCGATACCCAGCAGAGTTTCGGTTTCGAGAGGATAGGCGCTTGCTTGTTGTTGATTCACCCGACACAAATTAATTTGTTGTGACAAGTTGATGGGTTGATTGGTAACGGCTGAATATTTTGGAAACTGCGCCGCCACGCCGCGCATCGACACCGCTGCGTTGGTATGACAGTCGGCGCAGGATTTGTTGGCTTTTCCGGACTGTTTTTTCCATTCTGCTTTGCCGCTTTTGACCCACAACATCGCCGGATTTTGCTGGTCATCGTTTTGCAATGCTTGCGTGGCGCTCGACATCAATTCGTAGCCGGATTTACGGGAGTCGTTTGCCACGGCGTGTGTTGCGGCCAACAACAAACCAAATGCGATCAAATAGTTGACGAGTGGCATTGGGTTAACTGACGGTGATGGCGACACGTTCGGTGTGTGCAAAACCATTGTCGCCGCGCCAATCAAACACAAACACACCACTGTGATTGGCGACAGCGTAAAACGACAGGTAGGGATTGGCGGCAATGGCGGCGTGTAAGGTTGCGCTGAACACGAGTTCGCCAGTTGATAATCCGGCCCGTTCAAAACGACATTCAAACTGACGGATCAAATTGCGCGGCATCATCGCACCTTCGCTCGAGCGCCGGTAGCCGGTTTCCATCGGGTGTTGAATCAACGTTTTGATTTCAATAACCTCGCCGCGTTTGGCGGTGGCGGGAACAGTGATGAGGGTGCGGGCCATGGGGTTTTTCCATATTTAATGCACTACTTTTTAAACGCAAAATTTTTATCGGCCGATCTCAATGCTTAACCTTTACCTGTCATTCCGAACGGCTTCTTGTGAGGAATCTCAATCGATGAATTGATGGCTAAGTCAGCGTTACAAAAAATGCAGCGGATGAGATTCCTCGTTGCACGATAAAACTGTGCTCTGTCGGAATGACAAGTTTTGATAGAGCAAACATTGAACACGCCATTCATGTGGAACTATTCTTCGAGGCACGCGGCCAGTGTGACAATGACTTCGACGGTGCGGGTCCAACAGGTACCGTCCTGCATTTTTGCTACCGCCACTAATTTTTGCGTGGTGGCCAAACGGATACGGGTGGCAACTTTTGCTGATCCTACCGCTGCACCCAGGACAAACTCCGCCACCTCGTGTTGCGGATTTTTTTCATTGAAGATGGCAATGCCGACTACACGATCAGTGGCCGTCTTCGGGCTGTCCACAGACACCACAATCGGCACACTGTTGCCGTTATCCACCAGCTTGGCAATTTCCAACGTCACCCGCCCTTCGCGTGGTGTGGCCGCACCGGCATAGGCACGCACTAACGCGGCCAGCGAACGATCCTGCGCGAGCAAGGCGGTCGGTCGCATGATCACCGTCGCGCCCACCAACACAGTGACCCCGGCCGTCAAAAATTGTCGGCGCGTGCTCGCTGTAGATGTTGGTATTTGGTTTTTCATTGTTTTAGGGTCAGCAAATAAGCCACCACATCTTCAATCTGTTGTGCATCGAGTATGGTCTGTGCGCGCCAGTTGGTACCGACACGGGTTAAACCCTCGACTTTGTAATACGCAGGCATCACGCTAGTGGCATCGAGGCGGCGACTGTCGACGATGCGCAATCGCATTTGCGCCGCCGAAAGCCGACTGCCGACACCGTTTAAAGACTTGGCGATATTGCTGGTGGATGGGTCGCCCGGTACAGCGTGGCACAACACACACAACCCCACCTGCCGATCGGCAACGATCGTCGCACCACTTTTGGTATCGCCCACTTTTGCCGCCAGGGGTTGATTGATGCCGTCTCCCGTCACCGTAAACGCCACCAACGGTGATGGTTGATTTGCCGTCGCGCCGCCACTGTTTAGCAGTGCAGCGGCGACCAGTAACATCATCCGCCACGGCATCATCGGTGATTGCCTCGTGTCACGCTTTCAAGCTGTGATTTTTGAGAGGCAAATCACGAATGCGTTTACCGGTTGCCGCAAAAATCGCATTCAATACGGCGGGCGCTGCCACCGCAATGGTCGGCTCGCCCACCCCGCCCCAAAAACCACCGGAGGCCATGATGATGGTTTCCACCTTCGGCATATCGGCCAACATAAACGACGGATAGTTGTGGAAATTGGTTTGCTCAATGCGACCATCCTTGACGGTGCATTCCTGAACCAAGGCCGCGCCCAGTCCATACACAAACGAGCCCTCCACCTGTGCTTCGATTTGTTGCGGATTGACCGCATGGCCGCAATCGGTGGCGGCAACAATGCGATGGATTTTTAATTTGCCATCCTTGCTGACCGACACTTCGGCGCACGCCGCCACATAACTGCCGAAGCCCATGGTTTGCGCGAGACCGCGAAACACCCCGGCCGGTGCGGGTTTGTCATAGCCAATGTGTTTGGCGACCGCCTCCAGCACCGCCAAATGTTTCGGATGTTTGGCCATTAACTTTCGGCGAAGCATCAACGGGTCTTGTTTGGTGGCGTGGGCGATTTCGTCGATAAACGATTCGAGATAAATTGCGTTTTGATTCAAATTCACCCCGCGCCAAAAACCCGGCGGCACGTGTGGGTTGCGCATCGCATGGTCCACCAACAAATTCGGGAAGGTGTAGCCGAGTGTGGTGTCGTTACCGGTCAAATTTAAGCCTTGGAATACCACCGGATCCTTGCCGTCGCGAATTGCTTCCGGCCGCAGACCCGCCAGAATCGATTGACCGGAAATACGCATATGCAAACCGGTGATTTCGCCCTTGTCATCCAGACCGGCCACTAATTTACATTGCGTGACCGGATGGTATTGGCCCTGCGCCATGTCTTCTTCACGTGACCAAATCATTTTGATCGGCACACCCGGCATCTGTTTGGCAATCAGGACCGCCTGGCGCACGTAGTCGGTGCCACCCCGTCGGCCAAAACCGCCACCCAAATGCAATTTGTACACTTCACATTTGGCGGCGGGTAAACCCGACGCCTCGGCGGTGGCAGCCAGCGCCGCCTCACCGTTTTGGGTGGGCACCCACACTTCGCAGCGCTCCGGCGTGTAGCGCACTGTGGCGTTCATGGTTTCCATACAGGCGTGGTTTTGATGCGGATACGAATACACTGCTTCGATTTTGCGTGCGGCACCGGCGATGGCTTTGGGTGCATCCCCCACCGTACTGCCCACCACCGCATCGGTGGCGGTTAATCCGGCTTTCAGCACTTCTGCAAACGTTGCACTCGACAGTTTGGCGTTGGGGCCTTCGTCCCATTCAATTTTTAAAGCATCCAGCGCGGTTTTTGCGCGCCACCAGGTATCCGCCACTACGGCCACGGCGTTGTTGCCGACCTTGAGCACCGCTTTCACACCGGGGCGCTTGAGGACCGCCGCATCATCAACATTTTTGAGTGTGCCACCAAATACCGGGCACGCCATCACTGCGGCATTGAGCATGCCGGGCATCGTTAAATCCATACCAAAAATTTGTTTGCCGGTGGTTTTGTCGACGGTGTCCAAACGCGCCAGCCGTTGGCCGGCGATTTTCCAATCCTTTGGATCTTTGAGTTTGACGTCCGTGGGTGGCGTTAATTTGGCGGCGGCGGCCGCCATTTTGCCAAACGTCGTGCTGCGTTTGGATGCAGCGTGAGAAATCACGCCAGCCTTCACGCTACATTCTGCGGCCGGTACTTTCCATTCGTCGGCCGCGGCTTGTATCAACATCAAACGCGCAATCGCGCCGCCTTTGCGGACGTAATCGTGTGAACCGCGAATACCCTGGCTGCCACCGGTGCTAAAACTTCCCCACGGGCGTTTGCGCGCCAGACTTTGACCGGGTGTTGGATATTCGGTGGTGACTTTTGCCCAATCACAT
The DNA here is from genome assembly GCA_043737175.1 of Burkholderiales bacterium. GTDB lineage: Bacteria > Pseudomonadota > Gammaproteobacteria > Burkholderiales > Usitatibacteraceae > UKL13-2. The sequence continues at coordinate 6,815 of JAYTBF010000133.1, read as the reverse complement.
TCGAGCTCTTCGGCGACCAATTGCGCCAAACCAGTCAGGGTGCCCTGCCCCATTTCGGAACGGGCGATACGAATCACCACGGTGTCATTGGGTTGGATGACCACCCAGGCGTTGATCTCCGGGGTGGTTGTTGATATGGCGGACGCTGTGGTCACCGATGTGGTCACCGATGTGGCCACCGATGTGGCCACCGAAGCGGGCGATTGCGCGTTGGCTTCGCGCAAAAATGGCACGTGAAAACCGACCACCAAACTACCGGCGGTGGCGGCAGAGCCTTTTAAAAATTGACGACGAGAAAGGGCGGTGATCTTCATGCTTCACCTCCATTGACGTGCTTAATATTGAGAGGATTGGTGGCTGCCGATTTTTTGATGCCGGTTTTGCCGCCGGCCTTACCTGCCAACTCCTTTGCCGCCATTTTGATGCCCGCCCGCACCCGGTTGTAGGTGCCACATCGGCAAATATTGGTCATTGCGTCGTCGATATCGGCATCACTCGGATTGGGTTTGGCATTGAGCAGCGCGGTCGCGGCCATGATCATGCCCGATTGGCAAAAGCCGCATTGCGGGACATCGAGCGCCACCCAGGCTTTTTGTATTGCGCTGGAGCCGTCTTTGGACAAACCTTCAATTGTGACAATTTTTTCCGTCGCGGTGACACTTTCGGCCGGTCGCACACACGATCGGGTCGGCACGCCGTTGATCAATACGGTGCAGGTGCCGCACTGGGCAATGCCACAGCCATATTTGGTGCCGGTGAGTCCCAACTGCTCGCGCAACACCCACAACAACGGTGTGCCGGCGTCAGCCGTGTAGTTCATGGACGTGCCATTTACATTCAGTTTTGCCATGTTGCGCTCCTATCCGGATTAACAATCACAAGCACCAATTATGAACGCAACCCCGTTGATGAAATAAATGACGGTCGTCAACCCGGTGCCACTGGCGATTTTGCGTCAATCACGGCAAACTGGGCATTCCGACTGACATGAAAAAACAGGAAACGATCATGCAAGCCAACAAAACGAGACTGACCGCCAACGACTTTGATCCGGCCGTGCTGAAATTATTTGACCAGTATGTGCATGGGGGCATTGACCGCCGTGGATTTTTGGCGGGCGCCAGCAAATATGCGGTGGGCGGGGTATCCGCCACCATGTTATTGGAAATGCTCAGCCCCAATTTTGTGCAGGCGCAACAAATCAAGAAAGACGATCCGCGTATTGTCGCCAAGATGGTGGAATATGCGTCACCCGATGGCAGTGGCAAGATGAAGGGTTACCTGGTGATGCCGGCAAAAATGACCGGCAAATTGCCAACCGTGTTGGTGATTCACGAAAATCGCGGGCTGAATCCACACATCGAAGATATTGCCCGTCGGGTCGCGTTGGATAATTTCATCGCCTTTGCACCGGATGCCCTCACACCCTTGGGAGGGTATCCGGGTGACGAGGATAAGGCGCGCGAATTGTTCGGCAAGCTCGATCAAACTAAAGTGCGCGCCGATTTTATCGCCGCCTATACCTACCTCAAAACAATGACCGAGAGTAGCGGCAAAATCGGCGTGGTAGGTTTTTGTTTTGGCGGCAGCATGGCCAATTTTCTCGCGACCCAATTGCCGGATTTGGCGGCGGCGGTGCCGTTTTATGGCAGCGCGGCCAAAACCGAAGATGTGCCAAAAATCAAAGCGCCGCTGCAGATTCATTACGCGGGTAAGGACGAACGTATCAACGCCGGCTGGCCGGCTTATGAAACGGCGTTAAAAGCGGCCGGCACAAAATATGAAGCGTTTATTTACGCCGATACCCAACACGGCTTCAACAATGACACCACACCACGGTTTGACGAGGCGGCGGCAAAATTGGCGTGGGGACGTACCATCGACTTTTTTAACAAGAGTTTGCGAAGCAAATAGCCGAGAACCGGCGATGCGACGACTATAAACCGGGATAATGGCGTCAGGCGAGGCGCCCCCGTGTCCGCCTACCCAACACATTCGATTGTTCCTGAGCCCACCAATCAATGCGCGTTGATTGCCCCGTCGTTTATGTCCGACGCATCAAAATATAAAATTAATGGGCAACAATTGAAGTCAGTCGATTTCTCCGTCACTGAAAACCCCGCCAGCAAATTGGCACGCAACGCATTTTGGTTAATGGTGCGACGTGTCACCGTGGTCGCGGCGGTGATAGATTTCGCCTTTTTTGTCTTGTTCCTGATTTTTGATTCGTTTGTGCTGGCCTGGATGAACGTCGTCAGCATCAGCCTGTACATCGCCGCCTATTGGCTGGTGTCGAAGCGCCACAATATGCTGGCACTGGCTCTGATTTGGGTTGAAGTGCTTGGCCACGCGGCGATTGGCACCATGTTGGTCGGCTGGGACAGCGGCTTTCACTATTACTTGTTGATGTTTATTCCGGCGATTGTGATGAGCACGCGCCTGTCGACAGTGGTTTCGTTGTTGTTGGTGTTGATCGCTGTTTATTTGGGTTTGCATACCGCTTCACGCCAATTTGGTTTGGTCGCGCCGCTGAGCGACATCGGCTTATGGGTGGTGCACGGGTTTAACGTGGTGGTGGTGTTTATGATGGCGTCGTATACCGCCCGGTTTTATTACAATTCGGTGCGCAAGGCGGAGAATAAATTGCTGCAACTGGCCACGCAGGACTCGTTGACTGGTCTATCAAATCGTCGCAATTTACTCGAGCGCGCGCGACAAGAAATTGTTCGCGCCCGTCGCCGTAACGATCCAATTTCATTGGTCATTGCCGACATTGACCACTTTAAGTCGATCAATGACCAGTATGGCCACGACGCGGGCGACAACGTGATTCGGCACGCGGCTGAATTGTTGTTGCGCCTTTGTCGGGAGCAGGACGTGGTGGCGCGGTGGGGCGGTGAAGAATTTTTATTGTTGTTGCCCTCGACCAATCTGCTGGCGGCAGAGGCGTTGGCGGAGCGGTTCCGGCAGGCGGTGGTCGAAACGGTTGTGGCCTACGGCGAGCTGGACATTAAATTGAAGATGTCGTTTGGTGTTGCCGCGTTGGAGCACAATGAAAACATCGACGACGCGATTGCACGCGCCGATAAGGCGATGTATCAAAGCAAAAACGACGGCCGCAATCGGGTGACGGTCGCGGCCTGACGGTGCACGCCGGTGGCTACGCGTTAGCCCGGCACCACACCCGCATCGTGCGCCATTTGATCGGCATGGTACGAGCTGCGCACCATTGGCCCACAAGCGGCATGAATGAATCCCATTTTTACCGCTTCGGTTTCAAACATTTTGAATTCATCCGGCGGCACATACCGCAGCACCGGTAAGTGGTGCGCCGACGGTTGTAAATATTGCCCGACCGTCAGCATGTTGACGTCGTGGGCACGTAAGTCACGCATGACCTCCAGAATTTCTTCGTTGGTTTCTCCCAGCCCAACCATCAAGCCGCTTTTGGTCGGCGTGTTGGGGTGCTCGGCTTTGAAGTCTTTCAACAGCTTCAAGGAATGCGCGTAGTCCGAGCCGGGTCGGGCTTGTTTATACAAACGTGGCACCGTTTCCAAATTGTGATTCATCACGTCCGGCGGGGCTTCGCGCAAAATCGCCAGTGAACGATCAAGTCGGCCACGAAAGTCCGGCGTGAGAATTTCGATGCGGGTGGCGGGGGAGAGGGCGCGGGTTTGGCGGATGCAATCGACAAAATGCCCGGCACCACCGTCGCGCAAATCATCGCGATCCACGCTGGTAATGACCACGTATTTGAGTTTGAGTTTGGCGATGGTTTCGGCCAAATGGCGCGGCTCATCGGCATCAAGCGGCAAGGGTCGGCCATGGCCTACGTCACAAAACGGGCAGCGACGCGTGCACAGGTCGCCCATGATCATGAAGGTCGCGGTGCCTTTGCCAAAACATTCACCGATATTCGGGCACGACGCTTCTTCACACACGGTGTGCAATTTCGCATCGCGCAAAATTTCTTTAATCTCGTAAAAACGCGACGACGATGAGCCGGCCTTGACACGGATCCAGTCGGGTTTTTTCAGGCGCTCGGCCGCATTTTGTACAACAACCTTGATTGGAATACGCGCGGTTTTGAGACCGGACTTTTCTTTGACACCAGCTTCAGCCATAAAAATTTTCTTTCAAATGCACCACAAGTTTGTTTGCAAGAACGTCCATTTTATCGGGGATACCCAGATCACGCATTTGTGTCACCATCAACCCTTCATATCCACAGGGGTTGATGCGTTTAAACGGCGCCAAATCCATATCCACATTGAGTGCCAGGCCATGATAGGTGGCGTGGTTGGCAACGCGTAATCCAATCGCGGCGATTTTCGCCACCCCATCCGCTTGGTTGACATAAACCCCCGGCATGCCGGATCGTCGAAACCCGTCAACATCATATTCTGCAAGTAAATCGATCAACGATTGCTCGATTCGGTTCACAAGACTTTTGACGCCATAACCGCGCTTGCCGCCCAGCGCGGCAATACGTTGTGAGTGCATGTTTAACAACAAGTAGATCACCAGCTGCCCGGGGCCGTGATAAGTCACCTGCCCGCCACGATCAATTTTGACCACTGGAATGGGGCCGGGGTCGAGCAGGTGCTCGGGCTTGCCGGCGAGTCCCTGCGTAAATACCGGCGGATGTTCGAGCAGCCAGAATTCGTCGGGGGTGGCGGCAGTGGATACGGCGTTGTGGTCGCGCATGGCCGCAAAAGTGGTTGCGTATTCAACCTGCCCAAGGGTTTTGACGGTTGGGTTCATGTTTTTTACATCAACAGTGATCGCGATGGGCAAACTTGCGCTCCGGACACAATCCGGGAAAACGCCAGCTCATAGCGCCATCAACACCGCGGGATTGGCGGTTAAATCAAGATAAATCGCGTCGATTTGCGCTTTGGAGGTGGCGTGAATGGTGGCGGTCACGGCGATGAAATTGCCATTTTTGGACGGACGCATTTCGAGCCTGCTGGCATCAAATTCCGGCGCGTGTTTTTGCACGATCGTCAGCACCGTCTGGGCAAAATCCGGGTTGGCCGCCTGGTCTCCCGACGCTTTAATACGCCCCATTGCTTTGATGGGAAAGTCGGTCGGAAAGGTTAATAACGATTCGTCGCCGCTGCCGACATTGTTTGCCTGTTCACCCACAACCATTCTCCATTTTGGTCAAATGCATCCGCAATCAACTATGCGCGCGGCAGATCGCGTTTGTAATCTTGAAAAAGTTGATACATTTTTTTGAAGTGCGGGCCCGGCTTGCCGGCACCCTCACCAAAACCAACCGGCTTGTCATCAAGCGTCACAATCGGCACCACTTCTTTTGTCGACGACAGAATCCACAGTTCGTCTGCGGTATTGACTTCATGGCGCGAGACACGACGAATCTCCAAGGGCAGCTTTGCCTTTTGTGCGAGCTCAATCATCAACACGTAGGTGATACCGCCCAAAATCAGGTTGTCCATCGGCGGGCACAAGATAACGCCATTTTTAACCACGGCAATATTCGACGCCGTTGATTCAGTCAGGTAGCCGTCACGAAACAGGATGGCTTCATCGGCGCCATCAAACGCAGACTCGTGTTTGAGCAATACCGCACCCAACAAGGCGGTCGATTTGATTTGGCACCGCAACCAACGCGAATCATCCATCGACGCGGCCGATATGCCGTTTTCATACACCTCGGGTTTGGGTGTCGGCAACGGGTTAACCATCAGAAATACGGTCGGCGTTAAATTCTTCGGAATTGAAAAATCACGTTTGGCCACACCACGCGTCACTTGAATATAAACACCCACATTGCCGCCGCCGTTTTTTTCGATCAATCCGGAAATAATGGATTCCCATTTTTCCATCGAATACGGATTGGATAAATACAGCGCATCCATCGAGAGTTGCAATCGAATCAAATGTTCGCGTGCGCGCAAACCGCGGCCATCGTAATAAGGAATCACTTCATAGACACCGTCGCCAAAAATGAAACCGCGATCGAGCGGGGAGATTTTTGCTTCTTCGATCGGCAAATACGCGCCGTTTAGAAAAACGGTCGGTTTACAAAGAGCGGCAGGTGCGGACATATTGGCCTCGAAAAAATTTACTTGAACTTGGCAAACATCAAACGGATGGCGTCCCAGCCGCGGCCCAGAAAACCGGCAACCTTCACATCTTCAAGCGCCACCACTGTAATTTCTGTGACCAATTTGCCATCGCGGGTCAATTTCATTATCCCTGCTTTCTGCCCGACTTGCAGCGGTGCCAGCAGCGGTTGGGTGGTGGTGAGCGCCGCCGACAGGCCGGTGAATTTGTCTTTGGGAAGGGTCAGCCAGACGTCATGATCAAAGCCGAGTTTGACGGTGTTTTGGCTGCCTTTAAAAATCTCCGGGGTGGCAATCGTGTCGCCCTTTTTGTAGAGGCGTTGTGCGTCAAACATTTGATAGCCGTAATTCAGTAACCGCTGGCTTTCCTGCGTGCGTGCGGCGTCGGATGCGGTGCCCAGTACCACTGAAATCAGCCGTCGTTCACCACCACCGGGTTGTGGACGTTTGGCAGTGGCGATCAAACAATAGCCGGCCGCATCGGTGTGGCCGGTCTTGAGGCCGTCAACAGTCGGGTCGAGTTGCAGCAAACGATTGCGGTTGAGTTGGGTGATTTTGTTGTGGGTGAATTCACGCTCTTTGTAATAGGCGAACTCAACCGGGAAATCACGAATTAACGCACTCGATAACAGCAATAAATCTTCGGCGGTTGAGTAGTGCAGCATATTGGGTAGACCAGTCGAATTCAAAAAGTGGCTGTTGTTCATGCCGAGTTTTTTGGCT
>JAYTBF010000132.1:0-11165 GCA_043737175.1 Burkholderiales bacterium | reverse complement strand
TCTGCGCCGACGAGCGGCAAGTTGGTGCTGACCGCCCACCCGGACAAATGTTTGTTGCTTTACCCACAAGCTGTTTGGGAGCCAATTCGTGACCGCGTCATGAAATTTCCAGCGATGAATGCCACCGCCTCCGTTTGGAAACGCATGTTGATCGGTTTCGCCGAGGAGTTGGTGCTTGATGCGGCCGGACGCATCTTGGTGTCGCCTGAATTGCGCGCGTTCGCCGGCATCGAGAAACAAATCATGTTTGTCGGGCAGGGATCACACTTTGAGTTGTGGTCATTGACAGCGTGGAATGAACAGCTGTCGGCATTAACCTCCGGGTCGGCGGGACTCCCGCCCGGCACCGAAGATTTCTCCCTCTAGAGGACCGATGAATGGCGAACCACACACCACCGTCCTCCTTGATGAAGCGGTGTCAGCCCTCCGCATTCTTGAGAACGGTGTTTATGTCGACTGCACGTTCGGGCGCGGCGGACACTCGCGCCGCATTCTGGAGCAACTCGGCGAGGGCGGAAAACTAATTGCAATTGATCGGGATCTGGCGGCCATTGCGGCGTGTGATATCCACGATCCAAGATTTACCTTGCACCACGCGACGATGAGTAATCTCGCGGCGGTGTTGAAACAGGCGGGAGTGGTCAAGGTTGATGGCGTGTTGGCGGATTTGGGTGTGTCGTCACCGCAGCTGGATGACGGCGCTCGCGGGTTTTCGTTTCGGTTTGATGCGCCGTTGGACATGCGAATGGACCAAAGCCAGGGCGAGACAGTCGCCGATTGGTTGGCTGCGGCAGATGAACAAACAATTGGAGAGGTCATTTGGCGCTATGGTGAAGAACGGTTTGCTCGGCAGATTGCAAGAAAGATTGTTGCGACAAGGGGCGGCGGAAATTTACGGACGACGGGCGAGCTTGCCAAGCTCGTGGGTGAAACCGTCCGTACGCGCGAGCCGGGCTTCAACCCCGCAACCCGCACGTTTCAAGCTCTTCGGATTTTCATCAATAAAGAGCTTGAAGAAATAGAAACCATGCTGCCGCAGGCAGTGGCAAGTTTGTCCGTTGGAGGGCGGTTGGTGGTAATAAGTTTTCATTCGCTGGAAGATCGTATTGTGAAACGCTTCATGCAAAATGCGGCGCGGCGGGATTCACTACCTTCAAATTTCCCGATTCGCGCCGACGAAATCAATGAAGCGACCGTCAAGTTGCTGAGTCGCGCGGTTAAAGCAAGCGACGCCGAAATTGCCGCCAATCCGCGCGCCCGCTCGGCGGTTATGCGTATCGCCGAACGCACGAGTATCAATCAGTGACCAAGGTAACCCTGCTCATTCTTGCCGTGTTGGTTGCCTGTGCGTTGTCGGTGGTGACTTCGCAGCATCAGGGGCGCAAGGCATTTATCGAATTACAGGTTGAAAAAGATCGTGAATCAAAACTCGATCAGGAGTGGCGCGAGTTGCAAATCGAGAGTCAAACACTCGGCACTCACAAACGCATTGAACAAAAAGCAGCACGCGAATTACAAATGATCATTCCCGATCCGAAAAAGACCATCATTTTGGTACTTGATGCGGTGCAATTTCACGCTTCCCCCGCATTAACCGGGTCGCCCACACAGGCGGTGGTGAAATGAATTACGCCTCCAAAAAGAATAACGCACCGAGCCTGCGTTTGAAGTTGGAAGGTTCGCGTTCACGTATCGCGTTGGTCGGTTGTTTGGCATTGTTTTTGGTTTTGCTCGGCCGGGCGTTTTATTTGCAGGGCATGAACAACGACTTTTTGCAGGCCAAGGGCGAGTCACGTTTTATGCGGGTGGTGGACATGCCGGCATCACGCGGGGCGGTGATGGATCGACATGGCAAACCTCTGGCCATTTCCACACCGGTCGAGTCGATTTGGGCGAGCCCGTCCGATATGACGCTGACCGAAACCCAGGTGTCAAAACTCGCTGCGGCACTCGCGCTGGACAAAAATTTGTTGGCTGACCGGCTGCGGGAAAAAGACAAAAATTTCGTCTGGTTGCGCCGACAGTTATCGCCGGAACAGGCGGCGCGGGTGATTGCCCTGAAAACCCCCGGCGTGTTTCAGCAGCGCGAGTTTCGCCGCTTTTATCCGGCCGGCGACGTGACCGCACACGTCATTGGTTTTACCGGCATCGACGACCAGGGGCAGGAGGGCATTGAACTCTCACGGCAAGCCGAGCTGGCGGGCGCGGCAGGGCAGCGCCGTGTCATCAAGGATCGCAAGGGTCGGATCGTTGAGGATCTGGAAAGTCTCAAGATCCCGCGTGACGGCAAGCCGTTGAAAATTTCCATTGATGAACGATTTCAATATTTGGCACACCGCGAGCTCAAGGCGGCCGTTGCCGCCAATCATGCCAAGGGTGGGGCGCTGGTCATGCTCGATGCAAAAACGGGTGAAGTACTGGCGCTGGTGAACATGCCGGACTTTAATCCGAACAACCGCGCCAACTTCAAGCCGGCACAAATGCGCAACCGCAGCGTCACCGATACCTTTGAGCCCGGTTCGACGTTTAAGCCGTTTGCGGTGGTTGCCGCGCTCGAAGCGGGCATTGTCAAACCGTCGACGGTCATCACCACCGGACGCGAAATGATGATTGGCGGACATACCATTACCGACTCACATCCGCTGCCACAAATGTCGGTCGCAGAAATCATCCAGAAGTCTTCAAACATCGGCACCACCAAAATGGCGCTGCAATTGCCAGCCGAAACATTGTGGAGTCTGTATCACGAGCTGGGGTTTGGCAGCGTGCCCAACACCGGCTTTCCAGGCGAGGCGAGCGGACGTTTGCGGGCGGCCAAAACATGGAAGCCGATTGAGCAGGCCACCATGTCGTACGGCTACGGAATATCGGTCTCGGCCTTACAACTTGCCCGTGCCTACACCCTGTTTACCAACGACGGCGTGTTATTGCCGATCACGTTCATGAAGCGTGAGGCCGATGTGATCGGCAAACAAATAATTTCGCCACAATCGGCTCGTACCATGTCTGCCATGTTGGAGACTGTGACACAAACTGGTGGCACCGCAACCCGCGGCCAGGTGCCGGGTTATCGTGTTGCCGGCAAAACCGGCACCGCCAAAAAATTAATTAATGGCCAATACGCCGATAACATTTACCTGTCGTCGTTTGTTGGTTACGGCCCGGTGTCCAACCCGCGTTACATTATTTCGGTGACGATTGACGAACCGTCCGCAGGCAAAATTTATGGCGGCGATGTATCCGCACCGGTGTTTGCCAATGTCATGGCTCAGGCATTACGCATGGCGGGTGTGTCGCCCGACGGGCCCAATTTCGCGGCGACTCCGTTACCGGCGACCGCGCAGGGCCCGGCCGTATCAAAACCCGCGAGCGGCAACAGTAATGCAGCCGTTGGCAAAGTTTTGCCTGATGTCGGCGCGACTCAGGAGCGGGGATGAACATGGCGGACCTTCCGATGATTGCCCATTCATTGCGTGATCTGATTGATGCCATTGACGCATTGCCTACAAAAATTACCCACGCGACGGCGTCTTCCCGTGATGTCCGACCCGGGTCCATTTTTCTGGCCTATCCGGGGGCGACGCACGACGGGCGCAATTTTATCGGCGACGCGGCGGCACGAGGCGCGGCGGCGGTGTTGGTCGAATATGATGAGTCCGGACAACAATTTGTCTGCGACTTGGATGCGCCGATCATTTTGGTCAAGGGTTTAAAAGCCTTTGCCAGCGGTGTTGGTGCGCATGTGAATCAGTATCCCGCCAATGAACTTTGGATGATTGGCGTTACCGGCACCAATGGCAAGACTTCTGTGTCGCAGTGGGTGGCCCACGCGCTGGAGGGAATTGGTCGTCGTGCCGCGGTAATGGGTACCATTGGCACCGGTCTGGTCGGTGCGCTGAACGAGTCCGACAATACCACGCCCGATGGTTTGGTTATTCAACACGCTCTTCGTGAATTCGCCGAAGCCGGTGCCATGGCGTGTGCGATGGAGGTGTCCAGCCATGGCCTGGATCAGGGCCGCGTTGCACAGGTGAAATTTGATATTGCCGTGTTCACCAATCTGACGCGGGATCACCTCGATTACCACGGCAGCATGGAGCAATATGGCGAGGCCAAGGCGAAGCTGTTTGCTTGTGAGGGGTTAAAGGCCGCGGTCATCAATATGGATGATGCGCTGGGTCGTGATCTGGTCAATCGTGTGGGGGCAAGAAATATTGAAGTGATTCGTTATTCTGCAGGCAACGGCATGGGTGCCGCCGAGCTGACAGCGGACAATATCGCGGTGACCTCGGCGGGTCTGTCATTTGATGTCAATTGGTTGGGTGGCAGCCAAGGATTGGGGCGCTTCGCCGATATGCCGCGGACACGGATCCAGACCCACATTCTGGGCGCATTTAACGTCAGCAATCTGCTCGCCGTGATCGGTGTGTTAATGGCCAGTGGAATTAAGTTGTCCGTGGCCGCGCAAGTGATTGGTCATCTTCAGCCGGTTGCGGGTCGTATGCAAACCGTACGGCCGCTTGCAGGTGCGGCAGCAACACCGTTGGTGGTGGTGGACTACGCACATACGCCGGACGCGTTGGAAAAAGCGCTGGCGACCATTGCAACCATTGTGCCGGATAAGGGCCGACTGATTTCCGTGTTTGGTTGTGGTGGCGACCGCGATCGTGGCAAACGGCCATTGATGGGCACCATTTCCGCCCAATACGCGGACTTTACGATTGTGACCTCGGACAATCCGCGTACCGAAAACCCGCAGCAAATTTTGCTCGAGATTGCGCAGGGGGTGGGACAGGCGCCGCACAAATTAATGGACGACCGCAAGCTGGCCATAGTTGACGCCATCAATATGGCGGGCATCCATGACGTCGTTTTGATCGCCGGCAAAGGTCACGAGGAATACCAAATTCTTGGTTCCACCAAGATTCATTTTAGCGACGTCGAAGTGGCGGCCGTGGCATTGGCAAACTGGCAAGGCGGGGCAATATGAGCCAGACATCCGTGGCCACAATGACCCTGCAAGAATGTGCCCGACATTTGGGCGCCCGCTTACATTTGCCCTCGGGCGACATGGTGAATGCATTCGCAGGCGTTTCAACCGATAGCCGGTCGGTAACAGCCGGCGAGTTATTTGTCGCGCTCAAAGGCGAAAATTTTGACGGCAATCAATTCGTGGGGCAGGCACAGCAACGTGGTGCCGCCGCAGCGATGGTGTCAAGCGTGCAAGACGGTCCGCTGGCACAACTTATTGTTGGCGACACCATGTGGTCCTATGGTCAGCTCGCGCAACGCTGGCGCAGCCGTTTTACCTTGCCGGTAATTGCCTTGACCGGTAGTAACGGAAAAACGACGGTCAAGGAAATGTTGCGCGCCATTCTGGTGGCACATTGCGGACAGCCCGCACAGGTGCTGGCGACCGAAGGCAACCTCAACAACAATATTGGTGTGCCACAAATGATGTTGCGTTTGGGCGCGGACCATCGCTGGGCGGTGTTTGAGATGGGCATGAACCATCTCGGCGAAATCGATTACCTGACCCGCTTGTTGGTGCCGGACGTGGCGCTGGTGATTATGGCGGGGACCGCGCACATTGGTGAGTTGGGCTCGCGCGCAGCCATCGCGGCAGCCAAAGGGGAAATCTACGCCGGGTTGCGCAACGATGGCATCGCCTGTGTGAATGCCGATGACCAATATTGCGAGTACTGGCACGACCTGATCGGTGCCGGCAATCAACGCCGCGTCATCACCTTTGGAACGCGCGCGCATGCAGTTGTGCGCGGCGAGTTGTTGCCTGCTGGATTGACGATCTTTTTTGATGGTAAATATGTACACGTCACGCTTTTAGTGGCGGGAGAACACAATCAACGTAACGCGCTTGCCGCCGCGGCTGCGGCCGTCGCGGTTGGCATCCCACTGGTGACCATCGGTCGCGGACTGGCCGGATTTAATGGCGTCGATGGTCGATTGCGAACCTATGCCGGCGTGAATTCGTCAACCGTGATTGACGATAGTTACAACGCCAATCCGGATTCGATGCGCGCGGCAATCAGAGTGCTGGCTGAAAAAGGTGGCAATCGACTGTTGGTGTTGGGCGACATGGGCGAGTTGGGTGCCGACGCCGCAGCCATGCACGCCGAAATTGGCGACGAGGCGCGTCGCGCGAAGATTGATCGGCTGTATGCCGTCGGTGACCACGCCACCACCTACGTTGAAAAATTCGGCGACGGTGCCAAACACTTTCCTTCCCATAACGACCTGTTGGCTGAATTGCTGCCACAGCTTGATCGCAACACCACTGTTCTCGTCAAAGGTTCGCGATTTATGAAGATGGAGCGGGTGGTGGAGAAAATTGCGGTTGATTACCAAAAAGGAAAACACTAATGCTACTAGAACTATTCGAGTGGCTGGGGAAGGATTTTCGCGCGTTTAATGTGTTCAGTTACATCACGCTACGCACGGTGATGTCGGCGATGACCGCATTGGTCATTTCGTTTGTCATCGGCCCGTGGATGATTCGAAAGTTAACGTCGCTCAAAATTGGTCAATCGGTTCGTGACGATGGTCCGCAGTCACATTTGATCAAAGCGGGCACACCGACCATGGGTGGGGCATTGATTCTCACCGCGGTCGCCGTCACCACCATTTTATGGGCCGACCTGAGCAATCGTTATGTCTGGGCGTGTTTGGTGACCACGATCGGTTTTGGCGTGATTGGCTGGGTTGACGATTATCGAAAAGTCGTCCACAAAAATTCCAAAGGCCTGTCTGCCAAAACCAAATTTTTTTGGCAAACCGTGATCGCCGCCACGGCGCTTTCCTATCTGGCGTTCCGCGCCAACCTGCCGCAGCAAACCGATTTGATTGTGCCGTTTTTCAAAACCGTTGCCATCCCGTTGGGTGCATTGGGCTTCATCATTTTGGGCTGGTTCATGGTGGTGGGTTTTTCCAACGCCGTGAATCTGACCGATGGCCTCGATGGATTGGCCATCATGCCAACCGTCATGGTGGCGTCGGCGCTTGCCATTTTCGCCTACGTGGCCGGACACAAGGTGTTCTCCACTTATCTGGGCGTTCCGTACATTGCCGGCGCTGGTGAACTTGCGGTTTTTTGTGGCGCGATTGCCGGTGCGGGATTGGCGTTTCTTTGGTTTAACGCCTACCCGGCGGAAGTTTTTATGGGCGATGTGGGCGCGTTGGCGCTCGGTGGCGCGCTGGGTTTGGTCGCGGTGATTTGCCGGCAAGAAATCGTCTTGATCATTATGGGTGGAGTGTTTGTGGTTGAAACCCTGTCGGTGATGATTCAGGTGGCGTCGTTCAAATTGACCGGCAAACGGGTGTTTCGTATGGCACCGCTGCATCACCACTACGAATTAAAGGGCTGGAAAGAAAATCAGGTCGTCGTGCGCTTTTGGATTATTACGATGATGTTGGTGTTGTTTGGACTCTCAACATTGAAGCTGCGGTGAAGTAGTGCGGTGAAGTAGTGCGGTGAGGTAGTGCGGTGAACTGGTGCGGTGAGGTAGTGCGGTGAGGTAGTGCGGTGAAGTGGTGCGGTGAAGTGGTGCGGTGAAGTAGTGCGGTGAAGAAGTGAATGGTGCCTTTTTAATGCTGGTTTTGCAAAGGAGATTGACGATGATGGTTAAGAAAAACATTTTGGAAATAGGCGGTCATCTCGGTTCATTCACATGTTCACCCGTTCACACCTTCACGCATTCACGGGTTCAACAATTTGCTCGTTCACGTCTCTTTAAAATTTAAGTGACCTTAAATGACAAAAGCGTACTTGTTCTTGGCGCGGGTGACACCGGCGTCTCCGTCGTCCGCTACCTCAGAGGACTGGGTGCTCGTGTGCGAGTCGCCGACAGCCGATCCCGACCACCCGGAATCGATCTGTTACGAGGACTCGGATGCGATGTTGTCACCGGCGCTTTCACCGACGGTCTCTTTGGCGACGCCGAACTCGTTGTTGCAAGCCCGGGCGTGGCCATTGCGGGGCCCGCGTGTGACCCGGCCGTCGCGCGCGCCATCGCGTCGGGGAAAAAGTTCGTTGGGGACATCGAGCTTTTTGCGTGGCACCAAAACAAAATAACCGGAACGAAGCCCAAAGTGATTGCAATTACCGGCTCCAATGGCAAATCAACCGTGACCGCAATGGCAGGCGCCATGTGTGCGGCTGCCGGCTTGCGGACGGTGGTCGGTGGCAATATCGGTGTGCCATTGCTCGATACGCTGGCTGACGTTGCGAATAATGGCGAACCGGATGTGTACGTTATCGAGTTGTCGTCGTTTCAGCTTGAGACCACCTCGTCGTTGCAAATTGATGCTGCGGCGATGTTGAATATTTCCCAGGATCATCTTGATCGTTACGCGTCGATGGTCGATTATGCTGCAGCCAAACAACGCATTTTTGCCCATGCCGCCCGGCAAATTGTCAATCGTGACGACCCGGCTTCGATGTTGATGAAAGATGTACGCTGTGTTTGTGTCAGTTTTGGGTTGGACGAACCCAAGCACGCTAAAAATTTCGGTCTTGCCGAGGGGTGTTTGGTCAAGGGACAAGAAAAACTATTGGCCACATCCGAATTGCCGATTGCCGGTTTTCATAATGCCGCGAATGCCTTGGCCGCGTTTGCGCTCTGTGACGCCATCGGCGCCGATCTCAACAAGGCCGCAGAGGGACTACGCACCTTTAAAGGGCTACCGCACCGCAGTCAGTTGGTGGAGGTGATCAACGGCGTGACATTTTTGGACGATTCAAAAGGCACCAATGTGGGCGCCACGGTGGCGGCATTGAGTGGCATGATCGCGCCAACAATTTTGATTGCCGGTGGTGAAGGCAAATTGCAGGATTTTTCACCTTTGGCCGAGCCGATTCGCCGTCATGCCAAAGCAGTGGTATTGATTGGCAAGGATGCCCGCAGTATTGAGTCCGCGATCACCTCCTCGCGGGTAGATTGTTTGCACGCCACATCCATGGACGAAGCGGTGAAACTCGCCTATTCACGGGCATCTTCAGGCGATGTTGTGCTGTTGTCGCCGGCCAGCGCCAGTTTTGATATGTTCAACAACTACCATCACCGCGGCGAAGTATTTGCCAGTTGCGTGGCGGGGTTAAAACGCGCAAGCACAGTGTTGCATGATTAACAGCCTGCGTGGTCAGTTGTTTCAATCTGCGATCGGGTCACGATCCAGCGGCCCGCGTGCGCCGGTTGATCTGACCATGTTTTGGTGTGTGGTGCTGCTATTGGCGATTGGTTTGGTCATGGTCTATTCAGCCTCGATTGCCATGTCTGAAGCAGAAAAGTCATCGTTTAACCGCGCGACCTATTACATGACGCGCCATGCCATTTACCTGTTGGTTGGTGCCGGCGCTGCCGCGCTGGTGTTTCAGGTGCCGATGGCGCTTTGGCAGCGTGCTGCACCGTTTTTGTTTATGGCCGGTGGACTCTTGCTGGTGCTGGTGTTGATCCCGGGTATCGGCAAACAAGTCAACGGTTCATGGCGATGGATCAACCTTGGTTTCATGACGATGCAGCCGTCGGAGTTGATGAAGTTGTTGACGGTGATTTATGCGGCCGACTACACGGTGCGCAAGGCCGCATTTATGGACGACTTCAAAAAAGGTTTTCTGCCGATGTTCTCGGTGATGGTGTTTATGGGTGCCTTGTTGTTACGGCAGCCGGACTTTGGCGCGTTAGTGGTCATCACCAGCATTGCCATGGCGATCTTGTTTTTGGGCGGACTCAATTGGCGCGTGTTCGCAGGATTGCTGGTGTTGCTCGCCGCCGCATTTTCGGTATTGATTATTTCCTCACCGTATCGCTTGCAGCGGATTCTGGGGTTTATGGATCCGTGGGCGGATGCATTTGGCAAGGGTTATCAATTGTCACACTCACTGATCGCCTTTGGCCGCGGCGAGTGGTTTGGCGTCGGTCTTGGTGGATCAGTGGAAAAATTGTTTTATCTGCCTGAAGCACACACCGACTTTGTATTGGCGGTGATTGCCGAGGAAATGGGATTTATCGGCATTGCGGTTGTGATTGGGCTGTTTGTGGTGCTGATTTATCGCGCTTTTATGGTCGGGCGCGAAGCGATGATGCGTGAACACTACTTTGCCGCGCTGGTTGCGCAGGGCATCGCGGTTTGGTTGTCGGTGCAGGCGTTCATCAACATGGGTGTCAACATGGGTTTATTGCCGACCAAAGGGCTGACCTTGCCGTTTGTGTCGTTCGGCGGCACCGGCATTTTGATGAACTGTGTTGCCGCGGCGATTTTATTCCGGATCGATTTTGAGAATCGCGCCAGATCTTCATCGAACGGGGCGGGTCGATGAAAAAAACGGCGCTCATCATGGCTGCCGGCACCGGCGGTCACATTTATCCCGGTCTTGCCATTGCCAAGGTATTGGCGGACAAGGGCTTTGCAATTGTCTGGCTGGCGACGCCAAACGGTATGGAGCATCGGTTGGTCGGGCAACACGGTTATCCCATCGAAGTGGTGACGATAAGTGGTGTGCGTGGCAAGGGAAAATTGGCGTGGTTGTTGTTGCCATTCAATTTGTTGCGGGCATTTTGGCAAGCGCTGCGGATCGTACAACGCGTGAAACCAGACGTGGTGGTTTCGATGGGCGGGTATATCGCTTTTCCAGGCGGAATGATGGCGGTGTTATTGGGCAAGCCGTTGGTGGTGCATGAGCCGGGCGCACATGCCGGATTGACCAACCGGGTACTGGCACTGATTGCGGATCGGGTGTTGGTTGGGTTTCCGGATTCATTTCAACAAAAACCACATAACAAAGTTGCCCGATTGTTGCCGTTGCCCGGCAAGGTTGAGTGGCTGGGCACACCGGTGCGGGATGACATTTTGGAATTGCCGACACCGGCCGCGCGTATGCAGACCCGCATCGGCCCCTTACGGGTATTGGTGGTGGGCGGCAGTCAGGGCGCCAAGACCATGAGTGAATTGATTGTGGCCGCATTGGCGATGTTGCCGGTGTCAGACCGGCCGGCGGTGATTCACCAATCCGGTGAAAAAAATTACGACGGGTTGGTGGCAACCTACCGTGCCGCGAATGTGGCCGCTGATGTTCGGCCGTTTATTGACGACATGGCCGCGATGTACCAGTGGTGCGATCTGATTGTTTGCCGTGCCGGTGCCATCACCGT
>JAYTBF010000131.1:0-4752 GCA_043737175.1 Burkholderiales bacterium | reverse complement strand
TGCTCTCGGCGTCGATCAGGAAGTTGGCGGCGATGACCACCAGCTCGCCGTTCTTGACGCCCTCCAGCACCTCGACGTAGTCATCGCCGCGGGCACCGAGCTTGACTTCGCGCGGCTCGAATCGTCCTTCCTTTATCTGCACCAGCACGATGCGGCGGGTACCGCTGTCAATGACCGCCGACAGCGGTACGGTCACGGCGTTTTTCACGGCCGGCGCGGCCAACTCCACCTGCGCAAACATGCCGGGTTTGAGTAACTGGCCGGGATTGGCCAGCTCGATGCGCACCTGCACCGTGCGCGTTTCGGCCTTCATGGTTGGATACACGTAGGTGACGGTGCCGGTAAATTCCCTGTCCGGATAGGCGTTGATTTTCACCGTTGCCGTGGCACCTTGTTTGACCAGGCCGATGTCCTGCTCGAACACATCGGCAAATACCCACACCGAAGACAGGTCGGTGATCTGGTACAACATTTCGCCGGGCATGAAACGCATGCCCTGCAACGCTTTCTTTTCGGTGACGATGCCAGCGACCGGCGAGCGGAAGGTGAGGGTGCGCCGGGTCTCGCCCGACTTCGCCAGCGCGGCGATTTGTTCATCGGAAATATCCCAGTTTTTTAAACGCACCAAGGCGGAATCGGCAAGCTGTTTCATGCCGGCACGGGCACCGCTTTCCGCACCCTTGAGCGTGTGACCGCCCGCCACGGCGATGGCGTATTCGCGTTGTGCGGACACCAATTCGGGGCTGTAGGCCTCAAACAGCGGTTGTCCCTTGCCCACCGCCTGCCCGGTGGCATTGACGTGCAGGCGTTCCACATAGCCTTCGAACTTGGGTGCAATCAGGGTGACGCGCCGTTCATCCGGCTCGATGCGCCCGGATGCGCGCACCACCCTGGCGATTGACTTGCTGCCGGCCGCTTCGGTGCGCACGCCGAGTTTTTGCACTTTGTCAGTGCTGATTTTGATCTGGTTGGCGGCACCCGGCCCGGCATCCGCGCCCTCCGCCTCGCCCTCGAAAACCGGGATGTAACCCATGCCCATCGGATCTTTTTTCGGTACCGGCGAGGTGTCGGCCAGACCCATCGGATTGCGGTAATAGAGAATTTTTGGTGACGGCTTGGCGGCGTTGCTGCCAGTGCTGTTGCCAACCATGGCCGGTGCGTCGTGGCCGGCACGTTTGCCCGCCCAATAGCCGCCACCCGCAGCCAGCACGGCGGCGGCGACAACAACACCGATGATGATGGTGACTGGTTTCATAATTCTTCTCCCAACAGGCGTTCAATGGAAGCCAGACGAATTTGTGTTTCGGCTTCGGCCTTGAACAGGTTTTGTTTGGCAAACCGAATCTGCCGCTGTGCATCCAGGAGCGTGGCGAAATCGACCTTGCCGGTTTCATAACTCGCCAGCGCCGATTGGAAAGTAAGCTCGGCCTGCGGCAGCAGGCTGTTATGGATGGCCTGTGCGGTGCGCCGCGCGGCATCAAGACCCGAGAGGTTTTCGGCCAATTCGGCTGCCAGGAAATTGGCGGTGGCGTCACGCCGCGCCAGCGCCGCCGCCAGCATGGCTTCGGCTTCGCGCTCGTCGGCGCGTCGCGGAGATTGTTGCAAAGGAATATTGACCTCCAACATTACACCCCAGTCGCGGATAGCATTGCGCGCTTGGGTTGGCGCGATGCCGAAAGAAAAATCCGGGTAGCGGTTGCGGTAGGTGAGGTCGCGGCTTTTCAGGGCAGCGCCGCGGCGCGCCTCCTCAATGGACAATTGTGGATTGCCCGCCTGCACGCGCGCCTGCAGCGCGGCGGGTTCGAGTCTCGCTGGTGGCGGCAACACCCGCAGGTGGGTTGGTGGTGCCAGCGCTGCACCGACGGGGCGCGCCAGCAGCATGTTCAAGCGCGCCTCGGTCATGCGTTTGTCGTTTTCGAGCGCAATCAATTCGTTTCGGGTGTTGGTCAATTCCACCTGTGCGCGGATCGCGTCGGCTTGCACCGCGAGGCCGCCGGCGTAGCGTACCTGCGCCACTTGCTCCAGGCGCACCAACAGATCAAGAATTTCCTGGTTCAGTCGCAGGTTTTGGTGGACGGTATACAGCTGGGCAAAGCCGGTCTTGATGCGTACGGCCACCTCCGCCCAGGTGTTGGCCGCGCGACCCTTGGCACCCACGGCTTCCAGCCCGGCAATGTCCTTTTGCAGGGCGCGCTTGCCAAACCACGGCACGTCCTGCATCAACGTATAGACGGTGCTGCCGACCCGGCTCGGCCAGAGGGTCGCGTTTTGTTGGCCCGCCATGCTGATGTCCATCAATTCCATGCGCAGTTTGGGGTCGGGCAGCCGACCGGCTGCCTCCGCGCGCGCGGTGGCCGCGTCCACCTCAAATTGCATGGAGGCCAATTCCGGATTGCGTGCGCGGGCGTAATCGAGCAAGCTCTCGACGTTGGCACCGATGAGCGGCTCGCCGGGAGCGGCATGGGCACCGGCACTGACGGCACTTACAATTAGCAGTGCGACAGTCAACAAACAAAGACGAGCAACCACGGTCACCTCCGCAAAAAAATTCAACCAGGATGCGCACGGTCGATCACAGGACGTGCGCAGTTACAGCTTCAAATGCGTCATTGGCTCAGAGGCGCAAACAGCAGTGGCGGATGGCCAGCGACGGGGCGGTGGCGTGATGCAGGGATGGTGTGATGACGGGGATGGGCAATGCGGTCTGTGCAACTTCCACATGGTTTACATAATGGCCGTTGACCATTGCAATGGTCAACGGCAGAGGCGAGGTGCTGACGTTTTGTTGGCCGTCTTCACAATATTTTTGGCACAATGCCGGCACTGGGTCGACGACATCACATGGACCACCGGCAGTGGGGTTGGTGGCTGCGGTGGCAGCGGTGGCAGCAGCGACAAAGGTGGCGCTGGTGGTTTCAGCGGCAGCGGTGGTTTCGCTCATTCCGCCAGTCTGTTTTGGGCAGGCGTAGGCAGACACAGCCAACTGCGCGAATAACACAGTGAACAGACAGAGCAAACTTACCAGTGAGCGGGTGCTGCGGGTCATTTGATCGTTGTGGATTTGTAAAGAGTGATAAACAATTTTTACGGGTTCATCTTACGGTATTGGTGATGGCGCGATTTGACGATGATCAATGTCTTGCAAATTAACGGCAGATATCAAAAATGAAAAGTGCCATCTGGCGGGCATTTACAGACATTTTATGCTTAAAAGACACGCCATTGCTGGTGTTTCATGTTTTGATCAAATCAATCCAGTGTATTGCTTCGTAATTAATGCGACTTAATAAGTGTGAGAAAAAGGCATTGACCACAGATAAACACAGATGAACACGGTTAAATCGTCTGGTTTTATCCCTGTTCATCTATGGTTACGTACTTTAATTAGTTCCAAACAGAATAAAGCACCAGCAGTTTGTTGAAAATCGATGTGAGCCAATGCATTCAGCAAAGTAATTGTTGTCTCGAACAGTCCTCCCCTTTGAAAAAGGGGAGTGAGAGGGGATTTTCGGTGTTTAACGCCAAGGTAACCGCTTAAATCCCCCTCAATCCCCCTTTTTCAAAGGGGGAAGCATCAGCTCCAGCACCTGTAATTTGAACAGCATCAAATTTCAACAAACTGCTAAAGAATCTCGCCTCGCGAACTGCCCAACGTTCTGAGCTCACCAATAATGCTGGCGACCACATAGAAAAAGCCGGCAGTCGTTGAGGAAACCACAACACATAACCATGTGTGATCACATGGGAAGCAGCAAATTGCCGGTGCCAGAATCAGCAGCAGGGGAATATGTCTGGCACTCGGCATGATGGTGTTCTGGTGTGTAGGGTTCTATGGGCGTTTGCTTGACGACCAATGAATGTGCTCGATCAACCATGTATCACCACGTAAACGCAGCACGTATGTTTCGACACCGGCGTTTTTGATGGGTCGATCTTTAAAGATTCCATCGGTGGTGCTATACGCAGTCACCAGCGCCATGGCACCATCGATTTGCATCTGTGATGACAGCACTTTGGAGGGAACTGCCTTGGCGAAAACGACGTCCTCCTTGAAGTGATGCCCCATATATTCGGCGCGTGATTTTTCGGCGTGGCCCTGCTCGAAAATAGTGATGTTTTCCGCCATGCTGCGTTCCGCCAACTTGCTGTCGCCGGTTTTGATTGCCTCGCGTAATTGCGCGACGACGGCCATCACTTTGTCGGCGGCGGGGTTCGCTGCAGCATTCGAAGCCGCAGGCGCGTTGACTGCCGCTTTTTCATGGGCAATCGATGACGTGGTGAGCGCGGTCACGCCGGCAATAGTTGCCGCCATGACCATTCGAGCTAGAGTCGTCCGGCTCATTTGGCGCCTTCAATGCTGGTGACCAAATACCCACTCTTGGTTTGTTCAACACTAAATTTCACCATGTCGCCGACTTTGACGGTTTCCAGCATTTTTGCATCCTTGACTTGAAACACCATGGTCATGCCCGGCATATCGAGGCTTTTAATTTCAGCGTGTTTGAGGGTAATTTTTTTGGCATCAACATCAATTTTTTTGACTTCGGCGTTGACCATTTCGGGTTTGGTATCTGCACTGGCGGCCTTGACAGGATGATGGCCTGCGTTGCCGCCTGTGTGTCCACCTAAAGCTGCGGCGTTGAAGGATGCAGCTGCACTGATGAATGCGCCAGCGGTCAATAGGGTGATGATCGTTTTATTCATGGGGTGTCCTTTATGTTGGTTGGAAAAATATGAATTAAGATTTTTTTG
>JAYTBF010000130.1:0-1868 GCA_043737175.1 Burkholderiales bacterium | reverse complement strand
CATGGATTTGGCGCAGCCATATCAATTGGCGGGTCATTAAAGGTTATACAGTGGGTGCGTTGGTGGCATTGGCCGTGTTTGTTGCCACGATGTTTGTTGTCACCAAACCGATCGCCTATATTTTGTTGGGCCTGACGCCGTTTGTCAGCCATGCCCTGCCGCAGCGGTTTACTTTGAATGTTGATCAGCGCACACAGCCGTTTTGGTGCGGGCTGGTTTGCACGGTTGTGCAATTGCTCACCGGTGTGTCGGGGCCGTTGTTGAATGTGTTTTTTGTGCGTTCGATGATGGATCGGCGCGGTGTGGTGGCCACCAAGGCCATGTCGCAAACGATTGGTCACTTCATCAAAATATTATTCTTCGGCGGTATTAGTTTATCCGCCACCGGCAGTGTCAGCGCCGGACTGACCTGGCCGCTGATTGTGATTTGCATCGTATTGGCGTTTGTCGGCACCAGTTTATCCAAAGGGGTGCTGGAAAAAATCACCGACATTCATTTTCGCTTGTGGACAAAGTGGGTGGTGCTGACCATGGGGGCGATTTATTTGCTCAGCGGGGTCGCGATGCTGGTGGCAACCGCTCCCGCTTAATAATGCGTTACAAGCGAATCGCCGTCTCCAGCGCCAAGGTGATCATTTCGCCAAAGCTGGTCTGGCGCTCGTCGGTCGTCATATGTTCACCGGTGCGGATATGATCGGACACCGTGAGAATGCCAAGTGCGTGCGCACCATACTCGGCGGCCAGTCCATAAATGCCGGCGAGTTCCATTTCAACTGCCATCACCTGCATTTTTTCCATCTTGTCGAACATTTCCGGCTGTGGTGTGTAAAAAAGATCGGCGGAAAAAACATTGCCCACCCGCACCTTCTTTTTTTGTTCGGCAGCCACATCCACGGCGGTGCGCAGCAGGTTGTAATCGGCAATGGCCGCGTAGTCGTGATCCATAAAGCGCATACGATTGACCTTGCTGTCGGTCGATGCACCCATGGCGATGATGATTTCGCCGAGTTTGATGTTGTGCATGACCGATCCGCAGGAGCCGACACGGATGATATTACGCACCGCAAAGTCTTTAATCAGCTCAGTGGCGTAAATACTGCATGATGGGATGCCCATGCCGTGGCCCATAACGGAAAGCCGTTTGCCTTGATATGTGCCGGTATAACCAAACATATTGCGAACCGAATTGACCAATTTCGCATCTTGAAGCCAGTTTTCAGCAATAAATTGGGCGCGCAGCGGGTCGCCGGGCATTAAAACTGTTTCAGCAAAATCACCGACTTGGGCGTTGATATGGGCGGTAGACATAAGATAATGGCAAGGTGAGAGTGAAGGTGAGGGGTGGGGGACAAGCAGTCTTGACAGCCGCGCGAAGCGTAATAGTACAGGCAAATTCAGCGATGTGATGCCACCTTACACCCACCAGCCGTGCGCAGCCAAAGAAAGTTCGGGGCTGGTTGTTTTAGCTCATCAAGCACCAACAGAGAAAAATTTTGAGTGATGGAAATAAAAGCAATGGAACAACAGTTTGATTACATTGTGATTGGTGGGGGTTCGGCTGGCGCCGTTTTGGCGTCGCGTTTGAGCGAAGATGCCAACGTCACCGTCGCCCTGCTAGAAACCGGTGGGGATGGCCGTGATTGGTTGATTCGTACGCCAACGGGTGCCGTGGCCATGTTGCCCACCAAAATAAACAACTACGGTTTCGAAACCGTGCCGCAGCCGGGACTCGGTGGCCGGCGTGGTTATCAACCGCGCGGACGTGGGCTGGGCGGCTCATCTTCAATCAACGCCATGGTGTATATACGCGGTGACCGCAGCGACTATGATCACTGGGCGTCACTGGGCAATGCCGGTTGGTCCTATGC